>NZ_WBYI01000008.1:0-133186 GCF_013282965.1 Marinobacterium sp. xm-a-152
AGTGAGCCGTTCTGCCCCCAGCCAGGGTTGAAGTTAGTAACAACCCCGTCATCTGTTAGTGCATCACTGTAGAGAGAGATCGCGACGGTATCATCCACGGAAGGTACAGGCGCAGCGGTTTGCGGCGAGATAATCGGGGGATGCATTGCCGGATCTTGGTAGATGCGCACATAATCCACCAGCATTTCGTAATTAAAGTCAGTAGTTGGAACAGAGCCCCCCAAAGTACCACCGATGGCGATGTTAAGAATGATGTCCATCGGATTGTCAAAGGGCCAACTGGCTACTGTGGCGTCTGCAGGCCTCTCGTAAACTAGGTGTGCATCGCTGAGAGTGCCGTCCACACCGATATGGATGGAGTCAGGAGTCCACCAAAGCTGGTAGGTGTGCCAATTGTCCACAGCACTAGATAGGGTTGTATAGCCGACATCGGCTCCTCCTGCGTAACCGCTCTGTGTGTGAATTGCACTAGAAATATCCGTTCCGGCTATCTCATCAGATGATGCACTTGACCATTCAACTAGGTCGATTTCACCAGTCAGAGGCCAGCCTTCCCGACCTTCTTGGCCAAGTAGCCAGATGGCCGGCCAAGCGCCTTCTTCTGAGGGCAGTTTTGCGCGAACCTCAAAATAACCGTAAGGGTCGAGGCTATCGAAAGTTGATTTAACTCGCGCCGAAGTAATTGTTTCGCCGGTCTTGTTGGCAATTATTTTCAGTACACCATCTCCGGCCTCGTCGGGGTCGGCGACAATAACTGCGTCGTCCAAATCTGACTGATAGTCTTGAGACTCGCCATTACCCCATCCATCATCCCCAATGTCAAAGCTCCAGTTTGAGGCGTCGGGCTGTCCACCTATATCAGTGAAGTCATCTTCGAACACGAGCGAGTAGCCGTCCGGAATAACGGTGTCGACATAAGTTCCCTCAATAACCGCATTACCACCTGTCATTGAAATATCAGTAAAATAAATGGTGAACGGCGATTCTGCGGTATCGTCAGATGCTGCGAGTAACAAACCACTGTGAGAGCTTATATTGTCCTGCGCGGAAAGCTCAGACATCGGTATAGAAACATCGAACCAGCCGTTGCCCAGGTCTTCGGAGTTGGCATAGGTATCCAGATCGATAACTTTTACGCTGTCTGCATTCCCGGTTGAGAACAATTTGACTTCAATATTGCCAGTGGGGGTATTCGTCACCTTGAAATTTAGGGCGCTATATTCTTCCGCGAACCCAACTCCTATTTGTGGAAAAGCTGCCAGAGCAACTTGGGCACCATATCCATTGCCTGATGTGATACTACCAACTCTTGTGTACACCTCATTTGGATCAGATGCGGAGGTAAAGTTGAATGTTGATTGAGAATCGAATGGTGTTACGCCTGTAAATAAAGTGCTCAAATCGTCGTTAGGGGTCTCAGAAGAAAATAGCAAAAGATCCTCTACGACTCCGAACAGTGCTCCGATGTCCTGCCCAGCAGCGTCAGTAGAGACGTCGTAATCTTGAAAAGCCGTATCGTTTTCAATTGCATTCGAGAGTCGACTGCTCAGGGTTGCCTGAACAGATTTTTCTAGCTGAGCTAGCTGGGTCAGGGCGCCGCTTATATCACTCGTGTTCGAACTCTGTGCCTGAATAAGCGTGTTGGACTCGGCGAGTTTAGCTGATGCTGACACGATGGAGGAGTTCTGTGAGGCGCTCAATGTGATCCCGGCGTCATTAGCCACGTCATTGAGGATTGTTTGGATCGTCCCGCTATTTCCGAGTGTTGAGCTCAGAGTGTTTGCAGCGAGACTGGTTGCCAGCGCAGCGGCAACTAGATTAGCACCGTCAGCAGAGGCACCCGCCGCATCGGTTAGATTTCCAGCCACGTCCATGATGTTGGCTACTTGAACAGCAGCGCTTTTAAGTGCTAGCGCTGCGGTAGGATTAGTGGCGCCAGTTCTTAGGATATCCAAAGGATCATAACTCAATATATCGAGGCTAGCGTATTCGGAGCCATTCAAACCAAGAGCGGCCTTGAGTTGAGTTTGCGTCAGACCATTGTCGAGCAATGTTGTGAGCGGCGTAATGACTGAGGAGCCACTGGGAGCGCTAAATGTGCTGGTAACTACTTCAAGCGTCGACTTGTCGACAGTTGAGGGCAGTGGTTCTGCGATCAAACTACCAGTTGCGCTAGGCTCTTCGGTTAGTGTGTAGGCACCGCTGGAATCTGTGATGCCAAAGCTTTCTCCCTCATCAAAGCGCCCGTTATCATTAGTGTCGCGGAATACTCGGGCGCCTTCAATATAACCATTTACCAGTTGGCCTGTAGTCTGTTGAGCCGTTAAACTGATTACGGGTGTGCCACCGCCACCCCCGCCTGCACCGCCTGCACCGCCTGCAGCAAGGGCTAAACCAGCACCTGCAGCAGGAAGCACAAATCCCACATCTGGTAATGAACTCAGTGATGCTTCACCTGTTGCAGCAGAATCCGAAATTTCTTTTAGATCTTCCTCCGCAGCCATCTCATCTTCTGCTAACTGAATCTCTAAATCATTTAAGAGCTGAAGCTCCTCAGCAGATAATGTACCTGCTGTTTGCTTTAGCTTTAGCTCTTGAATTTGCTGTGCAAGTGATTGGTGTGCAGCCATTTTAAGTCCTACGCATTTGCGGTTTATATTTGTTGTTTTGGCATACGCCGATAACTGCAAGCGCAGCTATTGAAATCGTTTTCATAAATTATTATTATTTTTTTGACAGGGTGTCAATAACTTTAAAAGCTTTATCTGCATTCCAATGTCACCCTGCAGGCTAAACCTGTTACGATAAAAGGATCCAATTAGATCAAAATGGCGTAATTGTTAAAAATCTTCTAAAAATAACAAAAGCCTAAAACTGAAAAGGCTTTCAAAACCAGAGACCATATACACATGAAAACTTTAAAACACATTGCGGTGTTCGCGATGTGTATGAGCCCTACCAGTGTTTTAGCCAACGAGAATGATCAAGCTCTTAGCCTAGATTCATTACTAGAGTTAACGTTTAAAAATCCTTCCTACGTACTCGCTAAGGAAAAGATCGCATCGAAAAAAGCACGGTTAGACATTGTCGAATCAGAGCGACTCCCTTCGGTATTTTTTGAGGGAAATAGCGACATACTCAACTCCAGCGATGACTCCAGGGTAATTACAGCGACCGCTGAACACACTCTGTTTGATTGGGGAAAACTCTCTTCAGAGATAGAGAGTAGTGAATTACAAATTGAGACAGAAAAGGCAAAAGCCGACGACGAGTTACTTAACATTAAACTTAAGGTTATCGGGAATTTTGTCACGGCTAACAGCGCGAAACAAAAAAGTGACGCCGTAAAGGATTCGATTCGAATTGCCAGTAACCTTCGAGACATCATGGCTCGCAGAGTTGCACAGAAAGTGAGTCCTGCAAGTGATTTAATGCTTGCAGAGAGCCGAATAGGCCAATTAAACACGTTACAGCTACAGTTCACCGGTCAAGAGAGAGATGCTCAACTCGCACTGCTTCAATTAACTGACAGAAAAGCTTCTACACTAGACACTCTTCAATGCAATTCTGACCTGAATGAAGCATTTATTGCTGAACTTGTTGTAAAAAGATCGCCTCAGCTGGCTGCAGCAAAAGCTTACTCAAGAAGTCTATCTAGCAAGTTTTCATCTGTAGACTCCAAGAAATTTCCAGCAATTATTGCAGGAGCTTCCTACACGCAAGATTTAGAAAGTGGTAATGAAGAAGCACGCACTTATCTGACATTTAGATACAACGTTGACGTAGGTAGTCGTCTAAATGCCGAGATAGCCGAATTGAAAGCTGATTACGCAGCCGCTTTAGCCGACGAACGCTATATCTCTCAATCGTTGGTCAGACAAGCAGCGGCACTCGTCAATGAGTATCGAATCAATCAGTCTCAGATACCTGTATACAAAAACCTGATTTCAATCAGGGAAGAGCAACTAGAATCACACACCAGGCGTTTTGCGTCAGGAAAATCTTATTGGTTAGACTTGATGAACGCACAACAAGAATTGAGTGATGCTAGGCTAGCCATCATCGACACTGAAGCTAAAGCCTGTACAGCAATGCTAACTCTACAGCAGCTGACTGCGAGAAATCTTAATGAATAATCCAACAGCACAACACGATGGCTCAAGCTCGCACTCATTAGAAAATGAGTTCTCCATAGCCAAGTTAGCCGAATTGATGAATAAAATTGCTATGGCTAGAGGTAATGGAGCTTCGGTCACTCGAATCCTTGAAGAGTTCGAGCGTCATAAATTAAACGACATTTCCAAGATAAGTGGTCGGCAGCTTAAAAAATGCTGGCAAAAGTTATTTCCCAAATCTTCGTTTACAACCAAAACTTTGGATCAGCTGGCCGAGAAAGATCACCCCTGCCTGATTCATGACACATCAAACAACCGTTTTTGGATATGCAAGAGCTTGAGTTCTGAAGGACTGCTTGTTGAAGATGCGAATGGAAAACCACACACATTACAAAAAGAGAACATAGATGGATTCGCTTACCTCTTTGGCAACATAATCACCCGAAAAAGCAGTAATCCCCTAACAGCCGGCGACCTGTTTAAACTTGCAATGAAATCCCACAAGCGCGTGATGAGAGAGGCGTTACTGTCTTCATTCGTAGCTGCCATTCTAGGCGTGGGTGCTGCTTTATACACAATGCAGGTCTACGATCGTGTAGTTCCTACCAGCGCTTACTCAACACTTATGGTTCTGTCAATCGGAGTCATCATCGCACTGCTGTTAGAATTTGCCGCTAAACAGATAAAATCTGGTTTTGTTGATAAGGCTGGTGAATCAATTGACCTATCGCTAAGCCAACTTTTCTTCGAACGGGGCATCGATCTCAGACTAGAGACTCGACCAAAAACAGTCGGAACGCTTGCCGCTCAGATCAAAAATTTCGAAATGGTACGCCACTTCATGGTTACCTCACTGTTTTTTATCTGGGCTGACCTCCCCTTTGCTCTATTTTTCCTTGGCGTCATCTGGCTGATAGGCGGCCCTATAGTGCTTGTGCCCATCATACTTTTACCCTTAGGTATTTTGTTTGGACTGATCATGCGAAGTCCTATTGAAAAATACACCAAGTTAAATATGACTGAATCCAACAAGAAAAGTGGATTACTGATTGAAGCTTTGGATGGGATAGAAACTGTAAAGTCGTCGGGAGGACGAGGCTATTTTACAGACCAGTGGCATTCGCTTTCTGAAAAAGTGGCCGTCGGCGAATACAAGGTTAAAAGATTATCGGCCTTAGCCAGTAACGTGTCACAAACTCTGCAACAAATATCCTACATAGGCATGGTTACTTTTGGTGCGGTATTGGTCACCCAAGGTGAGATCACAATGGGTGCTTTAATTGCTTGCACCATATTAAGTGGACGTGCTCTTGGGCCGCTAGCTCAGTTTCCGAATATGATTTCACAGGCGAAAAAATCCAAAATTGCCCTTGAAGCTCTTGATGGACTTATGAGCCTTCCGGTTGATAGAGACATAAACTCCAAAAAGGTTGCCCCGGACGCCTGCAGAGGAGAGCTAACAACCGAGTCTCTAAGCTTTGCTTATGATCAAAATCCAGTCGCGTCCTTCCCTGCTCTTCATTTTCCCAGAGGCCAACACTCGGCCATTCTTGGCGCAGTTGGCTCAGGAAAATCTACTTTACTAAGAATGTTAGCTGGGCTTTACAAACCCAATAGCGGCACCGTTCGTTTAGATGATTATGATCTACAGATACTCTCAGAAGATTACATTAGAGAGCAGATATTCTTTCTATCGCAGGATGTACGATTATTCAGCGGCACACTACGTGACAATCTCACTCTTGGTTTACCCATGCTCACAGAGACTCAAATCAGTGAAGCGTGCAGATTAACTGGGCTTAATCGTGTCATTGCCAATCACCCATTGGGGCTAGATCTACTGATATCAGAGGGCGGACAAGGATTATCTACAGGGCAGAGACAGTTGGTGGGCATTACTCGACTTATGCTGTCAAAGCCAAAAATTATTTTACTGGATGAACCAACGTCGGCTCTGGACAGGCAACTTGAACAACACCTGCTCAATCTTATTTTTAGCAGACATAAACAGTCCACAATTATTATGGTCACACACAAAATGAATCAACTCGATTTTGTCGAGCGGGTTGCTGTTGTGGACAATGGCAAAATGGTCATGGACGGTCCAAAAAATGAGGTTCTGAAAAGATTAACCGCTCAACCATCTGAAAAGGCAGCATCATGAATTGGTTCTGGTTTAAACAAGAACTACCAACAGACTTTGGCGCTCTGGAAGTAAAGAACTCTGTTAGGCATAAGCGTTCAGCTCTGTGGCTTATAGTCATTGCATTGGGTTCATTTGTGACTTGGGCTTACTGGGCAGAGATCGACGAAGTGACACGAGCAAGCGGGTCTGTCATTGCTAGCACTAAGACAAAAGTTGTCCAATCTCCTGAACCCGGAATTGTCGCAGAAATCACTGTTAGCGAAGGAAGTCGAGTCAACAAAGGTGATTTGGTTGTCGCCTTGGAAAAAGATCAATCAGCCAGCGCATTAGCTGAAGTGAGAGCAGAACAAGCCTCTTTATCGGCAATTCAAGCACGTCTAGTTGCTGAAATAAACGGAACAGACATGATTTTCCCCAGCTCAATAGATCGCTATCCCAATTTCATTAGCTCTCAACGTGCTCTGTATGAGACAAGACAAAGGGCGTTAAACGAAGAGCTTCAAGGAATAAATTCAATTATTCAGAACCTGGAGAGAGAACTAGCGTTATTAAAGCCTCTTTTAGCAAAAAACGATGTTGCTGAAATTGATGTAATTCGTCTTGAGCGACAACTAGAAGAGCAGATGAGTCTTGAGGCTAATGTTAAAAATCGATTCTATCGGGACAGTGCATCCGAACTTAGTAAAATTGAAGAACAACTCGCCAGCGTCGAGCAACGATTAGCGCAAAGTGAGGATAAACTGGCCAGAACTGAATTGAGGGCGCCGGTTAACGGTATCGTAAAAAACCTTGCGGTCACTACTATTGGCGGCGTCGTTAGAGCCGGTGAAATTATTCTTGAAATTGTGCCTATAGACGACAACCTAATAGTGGAAGTAGAAGTACCTCCATCAGAAATTGCGTTTGTTGATATCGGCATGCCTGCGACATTAAAAATGGATGCTTACGATTACACTATTTTTGGTGATTTGGCTGGAGAGCTGGTTTACTTAAGTCCCGATACACTGTTAAAAGAGACTGAAAACGGCTCAACTCCATACTATCGAGCACAAGTACAAACAACGGGTAAACGGTTCTCTAAACGCCCTGAATTTGAATTTGACATCATACCGGGCATGACAGCTACCGTAGAGATAAAAACGGGCTCTAACACAGTACTAAACTACCTAACGAAACCGCTTACAAAAACCTTATCCGAATCTTTAGGCGAGCGATAAAAAAAAGAGGGTTATAACTAACCCTCTTTAATTATTCATGCAGACTTAACCTTCAGGAACAAACGCCACCCTGCCAATACTCAGAACCAGCGCTTGGTCTGAATAGATCAATAGTGGCGCGCTAACATTACTAAAGTCCATTCCCGTATCTTCAAAATCTTTCAACGGAATAGACACTGTTTGCCATTCATTAATCAAGTCAGCAAAATCTATTAGATAAGATGTGAGATTCACCTCCCCTAGGCATGGCCATTGACAATGCATTGCTAAGGCGATTTTTTCAGGTAATTCTCGATCTACACGCAAATCGATCTCTAAATAACCCTTGGCATTAAGATAACTTCTTGCGTCAAAAGTCTCTCCGCCAATGACACCAACATACACTTGGGCAGGAGAGCTACCGTTAAACTCGATCCTAACCGCATCCTGTTGGTGTTTATAATCGATCGGATAAGTATCTACAGACGATAAAGAGGATTTAGTCCCTTTAGAAACTTTTACCCCTTGCCAATCATTAGCCATGCCGGACATCAATAGTTCGAAATCGGGGTCAGAGTTCGCGCCGAACAACTCAAGCGACTCGGTAGCTAAACTGTTATTTTTTGTAATCCCGCAACCGTAATCTCTAGAGTCTAAAGTAATAGTATTTGGATTGATTTCAAGAGTGTTAGAAGCACTCAAGTCATAAGAGAGGCCGTATCCATATGGAAACAATGGCGCATCTTCACCTAACGGATCTTGCTCTACACTGGGAACTTTATAGTTTGGGATGTGTTCGGCTATTCGATTGATAGTAGTTCCACATTTTGTATTTGGCCAAGAAAAAGATAGACGACCCGTAAAATCCAGACCTTGCTCTGAAAATAGAACATCAGTAATCCCCCCTGCCTCTGTACCAGGCAACCAAGCAGCTACAAAAGCATCAGAAAGTGATATCTCTTCATTTACATAAAGTGGGCGCCCAGAAAAGAAGACAGAAACTATCTTGAAGCCTCTGGCTTTCAAATCCCTCAGCAACTCTAAATCTTTCAAATAAGTCCGTTTAAGAGTTGAATACTCTAATGTCTTGGACCGCTTGATATCACCCATCATTTCAGCGTAGGGATCTTCGCCGAAAACTAAGACAGCAATGGCGTCACCGGGAGCCTTTTCAACATCTGTAAAGATTTTTTCAGATCCAACGGCATCCTTGAAGGCAGATAAAACGGTCGAAGCGCCCGGAAAATCTTTCTCTATCGTGTTTTCATCGCCCTGCCAAGTTAATGACCAACCACCGGTCTGCTTCTGAATATCATTTGCACCGCTTCCAGTTACTAAAAAGCTGCTATCTTTACGGAGAGGTAGGACATTAGAGCTGTTTTTTAACAAAACCAAAGACTCTCTGACGGCCTGCCGTGCAAGTGCCCTGTGTGCTTCTTGACCAAGGATATCGTTGTTACCCGCATATTTGCGTTGTGAGGCCTTAGGTTTATCCCAAAGGCCAGCACGCATCTTAACGCGCAGAATCCTAGTAACCGCATCATCGATTCGCTCCATTGGGATGATGCCTGTTTCAACTTGCGCAATCACGTTGTAATAGAAAGCTTTCCAATCCGAGCGAGCGGTCACCATGAAGATATCGTTACCCGCCAATACCGCCTGTGGGCAGTTGCCAGAAGTGCATCCGCTAATCTCAGAGTGACCATTCCAATCAGTAACAACAACACCGTCGAAGCCTAACTTATCTTTGAGGATGTCATTGACGATGTATCGGCTACCGTGCAGCTTTGAGTTATATCCATCTACGCCTAGCACGTTATAGTTTTTTTCGTTATGCCAAGAGTTAAAAGAGGTCATCACGACTTGAGCACCTGCGGCTAGTGCCGATATATAGCCTGGTGCATGGATATTAAGTAATTCATACTCAGAGTAATGGTTTTCGCCACGATCAACGCCATCAATCGTGCCACCGTCACCTAACCAATGCTTAATAGTCGATATAACCCGATCATCCGCCAAACCTTGTGATAAATCACCCTGCAGACCTTTTACCATTCTTGATGCATAGGTGTAGGTGATTTCAGGGTCTTCTGAATAGCCCTCATATACACGACCCCATCGATAATCACGGGGAACAGCAACAGTAGGAGCAAATGTCCAATCTAAACCAGTTGCTGCTATTTCAAGGGCTGTAGCTTCGCCGATCTTTTCAATCAAATCTGAGTTATTGGCAGCCCCTAAACCAATATTGTGGGGAAACAGGGTCGATTTGAAAACGTTATTATGACCGTGAACCGCATCCGTCGCCCATGCGAAAGGGACTTTAAAGCCTCTACCTGAATAGGCACGTTCCAACGCCTCGTAAAACTTATCGGATTCTTTAGCCCAATCCATAGCAGAGGAGTATTTATTATCTGATGGCCAAGCACCACCACCATTAAGAATTGAGCCCAGCTTGAACTCTTCTGCTTCCGCAGGAGTGACTTCTCGTAGATCTGGCTGAATCATCTGCCCTACCTTCTCGGCAAGGGTCATTTGATTAAGAATATTTTCTATCTCAGATTCGATAGTTGGATCTTTAGGTACTGCACTTTGAATAACAGGCCAATCGTCAAAATGCGGTAAAGGGTTATGTGCTGCTGCAGGATTAATTGTCATAAAAACCATCCATGAAAACAATGCAGTAAATCGAATATCGATACTCATATGATCAATTGTTTATTTTTGATGGATCCTATATTAGCTTTAAAAACAAAAAATGAAAACGATTTCATAAATTAAAAAGATATAAAAAAACTCCCAACGGGAGTTTTAAATAAATCTTTAATCGATAGCTCTATTGCTTGTAAGCGTCCAACGCGCGTTTTCGCTCAAGAGAGTAATCAATGATCGGCGCGGGACGACCAAACGCCTGCCCTGCCCCCGGCTTATGACGCTCTTTAGGCGGTAGCGCGGCCAGCTCTGGCAACCACTTCACAAGAAATTCACCTTTGGCATCGAACTTCTCGCTTTGCGCAGTCGGGTTGAAGATTCGAAAATAGGGAGCGGCATCAGCACCCACTGAAGCAGACCACTGCCAACCACCGTTGTTGGATGGGAAATCAGCATCAATCAGATGCTCCATAAAGAACTTCTCACCGCGGCGCCAATCGATGCCAATTAATTTAGTTAAAAAGCTGGCCACGACCATACGCAGTCGATTGTGCATCCAACCTGTTGTTAACAGCTGTTTCATCGCTGCATCGACAATCGGAAACCCTGTCTCACCCTGACACCAAGCCTGCCACAGCGGCTCACGATCCAACCACTGAATCTTCTGCTCAGTTTCTGGTCTAAACGGCTCAAGTTTAGACAGCTCTGGAAACGCAACCGTCAGGTGACGATAGAACTCACGCCAGATGATCTCATTGAGCCAACTGCTCTCTAACCAGCCATCGTTCTCACGCTCCTGTCTTTGAACATGCATCAACTGTAGTGGTGACACAGCACCAATGGTCAAGTAAGGCGATAACTGGGAGGTCCCGTTGATTGCTGGAAAGTCACGATGCTCTTTGTAATCCAACTCCCGTTCACGGACAAACTCGTAGACACGTTCACGGATCGCTTCGGTCTCAACGGGCCACAACTCTTTATCATAGGACAGTGGGCGCCAGCCAAGATCGTCTGGGATGTCATCAGAGTGAAGTGCGGTCTCTGGGAAAGGGGTGTTCATCGCTTTAATTGAGTAGTCAAATCGAGGTAACGCTGCCCGCCATGCACGAGAGAATGGGGTATAGACTTTAAAGTCTGTACCCGTTTGAGTTTTAACCTCTCCGGGTGGAATGATCACCTCACCATGAAAACCCTGACAGCTCACATCAGGTTGAAGGGCTGCAACGACTGCATCATCGCGCAACTGCTCATTTAGTGGATACTCGTGATTGAAGAAAAAGTGAGTTGCTGACAACTCTGTTGCCAGGTTTCTAATGGCACTGGCACAGTGATCAAAGTGCCCTGCCTGAATCACTTTTAAGGGCACATTGAGAGATTCAAGCTCGCCTTTAACCTGCAGTAACCGATCTCGCCATAGCCCCATACGTTGAGGCGATTCGTTATGTTCCGACCAGCTCTCATGAGTCAGACAGACAAGGGCCACCGTGGCCAATCCATTACGTTGCGCAGCTTCCAATGCTGGGTTTGCGGCTACTCTAAGGTCATTGCGAAACCAGACGATATTCATGTTTTCCCCAAAAAAAAGACCGGCTTTAAAACCGGTCTTCTTATTTCAATAGTGATTACAGACCAATGAATGGCTGAGCCAGACGACCCATAATACCTGTAAATTTAAGTGGCGCTTCAGTTGCGATCAGACAGATGCACTCAGAACCGGTATCAACGATCGGCTGGTGTTTGATCTCTTCATCAAGATCTGCGACATCGCCCTGACAGAAACGCCCCACATCGTCACTGTACGAGCCACGAAGGATCATCGTCAGCTCATTACCCTTGTGGGTATGGTGCGGCACAGAGACGCCAGGCTGAATTCTAAGAAGACGACACGCTCCCTCTCCAGGGAAATTAAAATCGTAATGTTGCACACCCGGGCCAAGACGCTTCCACTCAATGGCATCCAGGTCAGATCCGACAATTTGCGCCAGAGGTTCTGGAACTTCTGCACTGCCTTTGACTTTGACAGCTCGTTCAGCAACCACCTCTTCGCTACCATCGAGCATACCCAAAATGGAGTCTAAAGAGCCTTCGCTCATCGCTTGCGGTTGGATGTCAGCAAGTAACTCACCGCCGATACACTCTGCTTCCCAAGCTTTAGTTTGACAGGTCTTGCACCAGTGAAGATGACTATCAACCAACAGTGTCATACCATCAGACAGCGCGCCGGCGGCACGTGCCATAAGGGTAGCATCGTCAAGATGATGACTTATTTTCACTCTTCTTCTCCCCAATGAGCTTTGAGTTTGCTGAATGCCAATCTCAATCTCGATTTAACGCTGCCGAGCGGTATACCTAACTGCTCGGAAATTTCTGAATGACTCTTACCCTCATAATATGAGAGGTAGAGAACCTGTGCCTGAGCTTCAGGCAACTTGGCGATCGCTCCGCTCATTCTCTCTTCGAGAACGGCATGCTCGCCATAATGACGTTGATCGGGATCGATCTCTTCTTCAGGTAACTCGTATTCAACCGCTTTCTCTCTGCGAAGGCGATCGATGCATTGGTTTCTTGCCAATGTGAAAATCCAGGTACTGGCACTGGCTTTACTGCGCGTGTACAGGTGCGCTTTACGCCATACGGCCAGCATCGATTCCTGTGTCAGCTCTTCGGCTGCCGCTACCGGCATTCCAAAACGGATAATGTACGCTTTCACTCTGGGTGCAAAATGTTCGTATAAGCGGCTGAAATCCACTTTACTGCGGGTTTCAGAAAGCGACGCGAGCAGGTCTGACCATGCATCCCGCTCCTTCTTCTTTTTTTGCTCCGCTATTGCCACTGCTGCAGTCACATCAGTTTCCTCGGATCTGTTATCAGTCATCGCTTTCACTACGTTAGAGGGTTTATAAATGGATCACATTTTGAACAGTAAATAGTAAAAATTGACCGTTGGCCACTTTTTTGAAAATAACCGACATCTTTTGATCTATCAAGGTAGACTGTTCGTAACGAAATTCAAGCTTGTTTTTGCATGGACTCAATAATGAATGTAAGGCCTTTAAAACCATTGAATATCGCAGTTATCGGTTCTGGTATCTCCGGATTATCCGCCGCCTGGCTTTTAAGTAAACGCCATAACGTTTCACTTTTTGAAAAAGATGATCGCCTTGGCGGCCACTCAAATACCGTTGAGATCAACACTCCCGAAGGCAACGTTCCGGTGGATACAGGGTTTATTGTATTCAACCCCGTTAACTATCCCAATCTGGTCGAGTTCTTCAAATATCTCGAAGTAGACACTACCGATACCAATATGACCTTCGGCGTCTCACTAGAGAAAGGCAAAGTGGAGTATAGTGGCTCTGGCTTGGGCGGCTTTTTTGCACAGCGCCGCAACCTCCTCTCTTTTAAACATTGGGGTCTACTTCGTGAGATCTTAGCTTTTTACAAAGATTCTGATCGACTCCATAACGACCCTAGTCTGGCCGAATTAACGCTTGGACAGCTTTTGGAGCGCGAGGGTTACAGTCAAACCTTCATTAATGAGCACCTTCTGCCCATGAGCGCTGCAATCTGGTCAACGCCCATGGATAAGATGCTGGACTACCCTGCAGAGACCTTTATGCGTTTCTGCATGAACCATGGTCTCGTTCAAGTGAAGGACCGCCCACAGTGGCGTACAGTGATAGGTGGTAGTCGCCAATACGTTAATAAAATCGCTGAGCAACTGGGTGATGGCGTCATCTTGAATGCTCGCGTACACCGTGTCGAACGCGATGCTGACGGAGTTACTCTGATCGATCACCACGGACAGAAGCGTCGCTTCGACCAGGTGGTATTTGCCTGTCATGCTGATCAGACCCTTGAGATGCTGTCTGACGCAACACCGGAAGAGCAGCGACTTCTGAGCGCCTTTCCTTACCAACGCAATCGTGCGCTGTTACACACTGACACTAACCAGATGCCAGTCCGTAAAGGTGCTTGGTCAGCTTGGAACTATCTGGCCTCAAGCGATCAAGGCGAAGGTGAGCTTGCAGTGACCTATTGGATGAACGCACTGCAGCCTCTGCAAACCAAACAAGATGTGTTTGTCACACTCAATCCTATCGAAGAACCTAAAGCCGATAAGATTCTTGGCAGTTTCCTATACGACCACCCTGCGTTTGATCAACGTTCCATTGAGGCACAGAAGGAGATTTGGGCCATTCAAGGTCAACAACGCAGTTGGTTCTGCGGTGCTTGGATGGGCTATGGTTTCCACGAAGATGGTATCCAATCAGGCCTCGCAGTTGCGGAACAGCTCGGAGGCGCTTTGCGACCTTGGACCGTCGACAACCCCAATGGACGTATTCATGTTCAAGAGCCCGTTAGAACAACGCAAACATCCGAGAGCGCAGCCTAATGTTTAGCTCCGCGCTCTATGAAGGCAAGGTGATGCATCACCGCTTCAAGCCTAAGCGTCACCGTTTCATCTACTCAGTTGCCTCAATGTTGATTGACCTTGATGAGCTAGATAGCCTCGACGCTAATCTGACTCTGTTCTCAAAAGAGCGTTGGAATCTATTTAGCTTTAAAAACCGTGATCATGGCGAAGGGAGCGACCGAGACCTCGCTGAACAGGTGAGAGAGCAGCTGCTGCAATACGAGCTGTCTGAGTATGGTCACAGTATCAAATTACTCTGCTACCCCAGAATGTTTGGGTACGTCTTTAATCCACTCAGTGTCTTCTACTGTTACGACTGTGACGGCAACCTTGGTGTCATTCTTTACGAAGTAAACAACACCTTCGGTGAACGACACAGCTACCTGATCCCAACCAACAGTAAGAGTGATCAGATTCGTCAAAGCAGTGAAAAGAGCTTTTACGTCTCTCCATTTATGCCTATGAAGGCGCCCTATCAGTTTCGCATGCTGGCACCCCATCAGCGAGTCTCTGTCTGCATTCGACAGTCCGACTCAGAAGGGTCCCTTCTGCACGCCACCTTTACTGGTAAACGAACTGAGCTGACGAACAGAACACTGCTAAAAGTCCTGTTTAAATACCCTTTGATGACCTTCAAAGTGATTGCTGGCATTCATTGGGAAGCGCTCCAACTCTGGCTTAAACGCGTACCACTTCAAAAACGAGTCAAAGGTACGACTCATCAAGTGGTTTTAATCGATAATAAAACGAGGGTTTCTGATGCGTCCTTCTGAATACACTACGACCCTTTCCAACCAGCAGCTGTCGTCTCTCGGTTGGTTCAACCGTCGCGCATTGAATCTGTTGCACAAAACACTCGATGGACAGATTAAAGGGCGACTGACTCTTGAGCTACCCAACGGCATGATTCATGACTTTGGCCAGCAGACAGATAATGAACATCACGCCATCATTAAGATTAATAGCTTTAAATCCTTGCGTCGTCTTGTCCGAGGTGGATCTATCGGCTTTGCAGAGAGCTTTATGGATGGCGAGTGGCAAACACCCGATGAGGTCAGCGTTATTCGCTGGGCTCTAGCCAACGAAAACTTAGTGAATGACATCCTAAAGGGCCACCCCCTTCTGCGTTTATTCAATCGTTTAAGCCACTTAGGCCGTGCGAATACGAAAAAGGGCAGCCGCAAAAATATTGCTTACCACTACGACCTAGGCAACGACTTCTATGCTCAGTGGTTAGACCCAAGCTTCACCTACTCCTCAGCTCTGTTTGAGAGTGATGAGACACTGGAAGAGGCACAACTCAACAAGTACCGAACCATTTGCCAGATGTTAGATCTTAAGGCCGGTGAGCATGTGCTTGAGATCGGATGTGGCTGGGGTGGTTTTGCTGAGGTAGCGACCAAAGAGTTTGGCGCCAAGGTAACAGGAATCACTCTATCAAAAGAGCAGCTCGCATTTGCCAAAGATCGAATGAGTCGCTTAGGTTTAAACAATCAGGCGGACCTACAGCTTATCGATTACCGTGACATCCAAGGTGAATACGATCACATTGTCTCAATAGAGATGTTTGAAGCGGTCGGCGAAGAGCACTGGCCAACCTACTTCGAGACTCTAAAAAAACGTCTTAAGAAAGGGGGAAGCGCGGTCCTGCAAATTATTAGCATTGCCGATGACCGTTTTGAACAGTACCGCAGCTCTGCCGACTTCATACAGCGCTACATTTTCCCTGGCGGCATGCTACCAAGCCCTACCGCGCTACAAGGCGAAATCTTGTTAGCGGATCTTAAGCTCTGTGAACAGAAGTTGTTCGGTTTGGATTATGCCAAGACCCTAGAGATTTGGCGCCGCAACTTCTTAAACGCTTGGCCAAGCATTAAGGCGACCGAAGCGTTCGATGAGCGCTTTAGACGGATGTGGGTTTACTATCTAGCCTATTGTGAGGGTGGATTTAGAGAGGGTTCGATTGATGTCGGACTCTACAAAATACAGCACTAAGCTTTCGAAGAGCCAGATAGTATTTTATGGCCTTCCGGCTCTTCCGCTCTCACTTCCAACTCTAGCGCTCTATATCAACCTACCCACCTGGTACCACGAACAGTGGGGCTTATCGCTTGGTCTGATCGCGCTGATTCTTTTTTTTGCAAGAGCGTCAGATCTCGTCGTAGATCCCTTCATAGGGAAGTTAAATGACCGACTATCAGACACAACTCAAAGAGCGGTCATCATTGCAGGTGGGTTGATCTGTATCCCATCCTCACTTCTATTGATCTATCCCGCAGAATCCTTTGTTGCCATCTCTATGAGTCTAGGTTTAATAGGTCTCTTTTTTGGTTGGACGCTGATTCAAATCCCCTACCTCAGCTGGCTAGTACGCCTTAGCAGCGATGCACAAGAGCGCATAACGATCGCTTCGTTAAGGGAGTTTTTAGGCTTGATAGGCCTTCTGCTCTCCGCGCTCATACCTGCACTGATGGTCTATCTTGGTTACTCAGGCACCGAAGCTCTCAGAGCCGTTGTTTGGATTGCACTGCTACTGGGGGCCATCACACTGACACTATTGATGGCTAAGGTTCGTTTTAAACCCTCAACTAAAAAAGAGGACTCTCAAACACATCCCGCCTCCACATGGCGATCGATTCAACGGAATCGCTTAGCTAAAAGACTAGCAATCTCATTGTTTTTTAATGGATTAGCGAATGGCGTTCCTGCGACGCTGTTTCCGCTCTACATTACGACGGTGCTGTTACTGCCAGAGAGTGACCGAACACTCTACATCGCGATCTACTTTCTCTCTTGCATCGTCTCAATCCCAGTATGGATAAAGCTGACCCGAACCCTAGACCGAATAGATCTTTGGCGAGCCGGCATGTTTACCAGTGCCGTCGTGTTTATACCCGCCAGTCTGCTGGGTGGTGACACTGCTTGGTTATTCGTTCCTATCTGTCTATTAACCGGTGCAATGTTGGGGGCTGATCTGGCGATACCTCATGCGATTCAGGCTGACGTCGCTGATTACCATCACTGGCGATTTGGACAATCCCAAACAAATTTGCTCTTTGCATTGTGGAACATGATCACAAAACTGGCACTGGCACTTTCAGCCACCCTCGCCTTTGGTCTGCTTGAACTGTTTGGCCAAACACCCTTAGTTTTGGCATTGATCTACGCACTTATCCCCAGCGTATTTAAAATCATAGCCGTGTTGGTCGTAAGAGATTTTAGGTTGAGCGCCAGCACACACAAAAATTAAACAGCGTTTAGCTCAGGAGACCATCCGTTGAAAAAAGCGATAGCAGTTTTACTGATGGTAATTTTGAGTGGGTGTTCACAGATGCAGATCGATCAAATCAGTCAATCGCAGCCAGCATTGAAGATTGAGGAGTACTTTAATGGCAAAGTCTATGCTTGGGGTATCTTCGAAGATCGTTTTGGTACCATCAGACGCCAATTTCAAGTTGAGATTGATGGTAACTGGGATGGCCAAACGCTCACCTTAGATGAACAGTTCCTCTATGATGACGGCGAGCGCGATCAGCGTATTTGGGAGATAACCTCTTCCAGCTCAGGCCTTTATGAAGGCCGCGCAGATGACGTTATTGGTTCAGCAACCGGAACCAGCCAGGGCAATGCATTGAACTGGCAGTATGACATCGATTTAAAAGTGGGCGATGGCAGCTGGCGCGTCACCTTCGATGATTGGATGTTGCTGCAACAAGGCGGTGTGCTGATCAACAGAGCCTATGTCAAAAAGTGGGGATTCACGATTGGTTCCGTCACCCTCAGTTTTATGCGCGGCGATGCTATGAAGGAAGCGCCATTTTCGCTCTGATCGAGCGCAGAATTCGACCTAACAGGGGTAGTTTCATGTACAAAGGTGCACTATCCCAATAGTCTAAATGCTCGGCAATCAACCCACTCTTATTAATAGAGAGACGACTGACCCCCTCTGTTGTAAACACCCCCAATACTGGCAACTTTGCACGGAACTCCCAACGAACATAAGCCGCTCCAGGCTGTTCAAACCATTCAAAGACGGTAAACGATGGATCCTCTGAGCGCTCAAACATATCAGTCAGAATTTCACACATCTTCGAAAATCCACGAACATCATTAAACGGATCGGCGAAGCGAACATCTGGAGTCACCAGTGATTCAAACTGAGTGACACTGTCCGGTGTTAAGTTCTCAAAAAGCTCAACGTATTGTTGTACCGATGTTTGATTCATCGTTTAGTGACTCGTTTTACCAGAGGGAAATAGAGTTTGTAGGGCAAGTGCCGCAACAAGGCAAGTGTAGCAGCAAAGAGTTTAGGAAAGCGGATCTCAAAACTACGCCCTTTCAGCCCTTTCACAATCTCCGCAGCGGCTTGCTCAGGCAATATCAACGCGGGCATTTGGAATTGATTCTTGTCGGTGAGGGGCGTCTTAACAAAGCCCGGATTAATCAACCGTATATCGACCTTAGAATCCTCTAGCTCAACTCTCAAGGACTCGCACAAATTGATCAGCGCCGCTTTGGAGGCGCCGTAGGATGATGCATAAGGGAGTCCTCGGTAGCCTGCTAGAGAGGAGATGACACCAATTTGCCCACCTGATTTAAGATAGGTAGGAAGTATCGCCTCCAGCAGGTAGACCGCCCCGAAATAGTTCACCTGCATTAGCGATTCACAGTTATCTGCATTAAATTCAGTGGCTGGCATCTCTTGGTGCGTACCCGAGCTGATGATGACTTTATCGGGCATGCACTCTTGGCAAATCTCGGCCCAAGCGTTAATACAGGAATCGCGATCTGTCACATCCAGAGGCATATATTGGCAGCCGATAGACTCGGCAAAGGTTATTAAGCGCTCTTCGTTTCGAGCACTGATTAGGACTTGATAGCCCTCATCCAGGTAAGCCTTAGCGAGCGCAGCGCCAATTCCGGTACTGCCTCCAATTATCCAAATTCGACTAGCCACGCTACTCCCTATTCTGAGCCAGAGAGGTCTCTTTAATCAGCTGACCTCCGTTCCATATCACCTGAATATCAGACCCATCCTTGGCTTTAAACTCAAGTGCTCGCCATCGCCCATCGCGATCGTACCAACTGACCGTTCTATCCAGATCACCGCCAAGGCGATAGCCATCCAATTGTACGGTTTCACCTCGGGCATCTAAGAGCGCAGAGCCCACAGACTCTGGTGAAATCTCATCCATATTACCGGTGATACTATTTAATACCTGCCGCTGATCAAGAATCTGCCGATACCAGTGATGGGTCGTCATTAACTCCGCTGGGTAGGCATGCACTCGCCCTTTTTTATCCACTGTCTCTAAAACATCGGATTTTTGGACGGCCGTGACCGATGACTCTTTTTTGTTGCTAACCGTTTTCACGTTGAGCTGCATGAGTCGATCATTTTGCCAAACCTCATTAGCCTGATATCGGTACTCATAGTTGAAAAAGCCAAAGACTTTCGCCGTTAACTCCATCTCGATCTCAGCGGCGACACGATCGTGGGTGACATCACTGAAACGAAGTGTGTAATGACCGACCGGCTCACCTTTGCGATAGACATCGTAAGTGATGACTTCTGGGTAGAGCTTGGCCTGACCAACCAAGTGAGAGGCATTCAGGATAGGCGCTAAAAAAAGCCCCATCACAAAAACAGACTGTCTAATTATTAACATCATAGTCTGGATTACGACACCGAGAGAAAAGTGGTTCTCAGCCGGCAAGAAATTGGGTAGTCTTAGACTAAAGAATTAGTATAAAACGACTTGGAGATAATCGATGCGTTTCAAGAACAATCTGTTCATCGCTTCACTTGTTCTAACCGCTCCGCTGGCTTTTGCTGGTCCTAAGGTAGTGATGCAGACCAGCAAGGGAGAGATCAAATTTGAACTCAACGATGAGAAAGCCCCCATCTCTACCGAAAACTTTCTGAACTATGTCGACAAAGATCATTATGAGGGTTTGGTTTTTCACCGAGTCATTCCAGGCTTCATGATTCAAGGCGGTGGTATGGATGCCGAGATGCGTGAGAGAAACACGGGCAGCCCGATTAAGAATGAGTCGATGAATGGGCTGAGCAATGTTCGAGGTTCCATTGCCATGGCCCGAACCCAAGCACCTGATAGCGCCACAGCGCAGTTCTATATCAACACAGTTGATAACTTAGGTCTTGATGGACGAACCAATCGCCCTGGATATGCGGTGTTCGGCAAAGTCATAGAAGGGATGGAGGTCGTCGATAAGATTTCCGCGGTACAAACCGGCAATGTCAGTTACTACCGGAATGTACCAAGAGAGCCGATCACAATTTTGAGCCTAGAACGTATCGATTAGCGCGATAGGTTCACTTGGTTCAGCCTGCGCGCATTGGCAACGACCGTCACTGACGACAGTGCCATCGCTGCGCCGGCGATCATCGGATTGAGTAAAAGACCAAACACGGGATATAGAATACCCGCAGCAACAGGAATCGCCGCGACATTGTAGAAAAATGCGCCGAACAAATTCTGTTTGATATTGTTGACCGTTAATCGCGACAACTGAATCGCATCCGCTACCGCATGCAAAGAGTTCTGCATCAGTGCTACATCAGCAGAAGCTAACGCCACATCAGTACCACCACCCATTGCATAACCAACATCCGCTTGCGCCAGCGCTGGGGCGTCATTAATACCATCCCCAACCATAGCAACCACCTCACCCTCGGCCTGAAGTTGGGCGATTGTCTGCAGTTTTTGCTCAGGCTGAACACCGGCAATGACTTCACTAATGCCTGCTTGTTTGGCGATCGCTTCAGCCGCCACTGAGTGATCGCCCGACAGTAGTACTAATCGAAGACCCATCACTTTGAAACGCTCGACGGCAGATTGACTATCATCACGAAGGGCATCATTCAAAGCAAACAGGGCTAAGACTCGGCTGCTATTAAACAACCAGACCAATGAGGCGCCCTCTTCACTCCACGCTTCTGCATCACAGACAAAATCGGATGAATCGATATCAAAGGTTTCCATCCATTGCCCGCTACCCAAACGATAGGTTTCATCGTCAATGACCGCTTCCACACCAGAACCAGAGATCGATCTGAATTGATCAACCTCGCAAGCGCCTCCCTCGAGTGAATGACTTAAGGCTTTAGAGAGTGGATGCTCAGAGTGTGAAGCAAGCGTTTTGGCGATTGCTGCATACTCAGGTGCAGCATGCTGATGAGTCAGTGAGGGTTTGCCTTGAGTCAATGTGCCGGTCTTATCCATGACGACACAGGTCAGGTCTTGTGATCGCTGCAGGGCATCGCCCTCTCGAATAAGCACACCCATTTTAGCAGCACGACCCACACCCACCATCACTGCCATTGGGGTCGCCAGACCCAACGCACAAGGGCAGGCCACAATTAATACGGTCATGCTGGCTAGAGTGGCATAAGACCAAGTCGGTTCTGGACCAACAAACCACCAGAGTGCAAACACAAGCAGTGCAATAAGAATGACGACGGGTACAAAGATAGAGGCTATTTTATCCGCCAACTTACCCAGTGCAGGTTTGCTGTTTTGTGCCTCTCTGACAGACGATAGGATTTGAGCGAGGCGAGTCTTCTGCCCTACTTCGGTCACACGAACCAGTAAAACGCCCTCACCATTGAGCGTGCCTCCGGTCACTTGGTCATCTAACTGACGTTGAACTGGAACAGACTCACCGGTCAGCATCGATTCGTCAACATAGCTACTGCCTTCAACCACTAGGGCATCAACCGGTATCGTCTGTCCTGGTAGGACTCGGACCAGATCACCAGGCAGCAGGAGTTGAATAGAGACCTCTTTGGCTTCACCTTCAATCACTTTTAGCGCTGTTTTCGGTTGTAAATTCATTAGGTGACGCAAGGCTTCTGCGGTCTGATTTCGCCCCTTAGCCTCTAAGGCTTGACCCAGCAGGATGAAGCCAATAATCATAACTGAGGCTTCAAAGTAGAGGTGTCTGGCTTGCGTGGGGATCGACTCTGGAATCCATTGAATGAACATCAGCAGAAGTGCTGAATAGAGCCAGGCTACCCCGGTGCCCAAGGCAATCAGTGTATCCATATTAAAATCGAGACGTTTAAAACTCTGAAGCGCCCCTCGGAAAATATGGCCACCTGAGTGGAACATCACCATCGCGGAGAGTGTAGCCGTGATTAGGCCATTCACCAGACCCTCTGAACTCTCCACCGGCGGCATGAGGCCTGCCAACATCTGAACCATCAAAAATGCACCCAGGCCAATCGCAACCCAGGCATGAGTGAAGGTCTGTTTTAGCTCTTGTTGATTCTGTTGATCACGAGCCGCAAGATCCTCTTCATTCTCTATAAAAGCGGCACCGTAGCCAGCATTGATGATCAGTTGTTCAACCTCAGTGGTTGGAAGATTCGACTCAACAGTAGCTGTTCGATCGGCGAAGTTGATCGCAAAATCAGAGATATCATCAGAAGCATTCAAGGCCTTTTCGATTGATCGAACACAGCCGGCACAACTGACTTTTGACAAAGCATATTGATGGATCGTCATGACACACTCCTATCGCTGTATAGCGGCGTAATCACCCTGCAGTTCAAACACTGTCTGCTCATTACCCACGGCGACGCTGATTGGTAGCCGCGCACGCAGTTTCTCTTGAAAACGCTGCCAGAACTGCTCAACGACAGCGTCATCTGGCAGTGTCGCAACCGCTTTCAGGCGATCGGTGACAGGGGCTAAATAGCGCTGTTCGCTTTTGGCAATCATAACATCGGCATCAATGCCACGCTCTCTGAGCCATAAGGTCAGCAGACACCAACCGCTCAGTGTCGCGATGGAGGCTATGGAACCCGCAAAGCCCGTTCCCTTATCGTTCAGATTCGGTTCTAGCGGTGCACTAAGTTGAAGTTGATTGCCAGTGTAATCGATCTCATCAATCTGCATAGCAGCCGTTAATGGAATGGCCTGATGCAGCCAACTAAGAAACGCCTGATCACTCACCCGTCCACTCCGCAACATATAGGGACTGATCCATTTCTGGAGCTTGGCGATCTCGCATTGGTTGACCTAAATAGATGAAGCCGACGATCTCTTCATTGTCATTAAGACCCAATCCCTTCTGCACATTCGCATCAAACATCAGATCACCCGAACGCCACATAGCTCCGACACCTTGTGCGTAAGCTGCCTGAACCACAGCTTGCGCGGCACAGGCGGCTGTCATTACCTGCTCAATCTCAGGCACTTTAGGGTGCTGTTGTATCACCGCAATCGCGACCACGATCATCGGTGCTCGAAGAGGCATATTCAGTAGGCGATTTCGTTGCGCCTCTTCAATATCAGGATTCTTAACTAAGGATGCATCAAGGTAGAGCTGGCCTAAACGATCAAGCGCAGATCCTTGAATGGTTAGGAAGCGGTAAGGTCGAAGCAGACCGTGATCGGGCGCTCGCGATGCGGCCTGAAACATCAGCTCCAGCTGCTTTGCTGTAGGCGCAGGCGCTTCCAACATGCCACAAGAGGTACGCTGGGTTAACAGTTCAATCGCATCCATCACAGGGCTCC
This sequence comes from Marinobacterium sp. xm-a-152, assembly GCF_013282965.1. Lineage (NCBI taxonomy): Bacteria > Pseudomonadati > Pseudomonadota > Gammaproteobacteria > Oceanospirillales > Oceanospirillaceae > Marinobacterium > Marinobacterium sp. xm-a-152. The sequence continues at coordinate 24,072 of NZ_WBYI01000008.1, forward strand.
TTATTGTCGGCTTAATCGTGGATTTTTTGGCAAAGTATCGAGCGTACTACGGTAAGGGTTGATATCCAGACCGCCTCGGCGCACGTAACGCGCATAAACCGTCAACTCTTCGGGCTGACAACGCTCTAAAATATCCATAAAGATCGTCTCTACACACTGCTCATGGAAATCGCCGTGTTCACGGTAGGAGATCAGATAGCCTAGCAGACCCTCCTCATCTATTTTCGGTCCACTATAACTGATTTGAACGCTCGCCCAATCGGGCTGACCTGTCACTGGACAGTTGGATTTAAGCAGGTGAGAAATCAGTGTCTCGGTGACGTTTTCACCTTGACTTGATAGTAGCTCAGGAGCTGGTTCGTAGTGAGCCACCGTGATATCAAGATCATCAATGCAACGACCGTCAAAGGATTCAATCTGCACCGCATCTTGAGGAGAGGTCAACGTCACCCGAACCTGACCGCCCGCCGCGTCTGATAGATCTTTAGCCATCTGAGCAGCCACCTCATCAGCAGAGTCAAAGCGACTCAGATTGTAGGAGTTTAGGTAGAGCTTAAATGACTTAGACTCGACGATATGCGTCGACGTTGCTGGGATATGAAACTGAGCCAGTGCAACAATCGGTTTGCCCTTAGCGTTCAACCAACTGATCTCATAACTGTTCCAGATATCTTCCCCAAAAAAGGGCAAGGTGGAGCGATCAACGCCGCGCGCTTGCCAATTGATATCTCGCTCTATGGGGTAAAGCAGTGAGGGATCGTACTGATTGGCGTAGACCGTCTCTTTACCTAGGGGTGAGTGGAGGACCTTTTCTGGTTCGTTCATTAGCTTCGAATCCCCTTACCTGTGTTTAGAAGGTGCAGCGCAAAGCCACCTAACACTGCAATAAACAGAATGATCATGCCAAACGCAAAGGTGACGTCAATATCACTAACGCCCAAGATTCCATAACGGAATGTATTCACCATGTAGAGAATGGGGTTGAGCTGAGAGACCCCCTGCCAAAACTCAGGCAACAGTGAGATTGAGTAAAACACGCCACCTAAATAGGTTAGAGGCGTCAGAATAAAGGTTGGCACCACCGCAATATCATCGAACGAATTCGCGTAGATCGCATTGATGAAGCCACCCAATGAGAAGACGACAGCAGTCAAAAACAGAATGCTGAGCGTTACAAAGGGGTGCGCTAACGTCAGATCAGTGAAGAACAGCGACAATAGAGTGACGATGAATCCAACGGCTAAACCACGAGCAACACCACCGATGACGTAACCGGCCAAAATCACCCAGTTAGGCACCGGTGCGACGAGCAGCTCTTCAATGTGACGTTGAAATTTAGTACCGAAAAATGACGAGACGACGTTTCCGTAAGAGTTGGTAATCACCGACATCATAATCAGACCCGGCACGATGAACTGCATGTAGTCGAATCCATCCATCTCACCGATCCGAGAGCCAACCAGATTCCCGAAGATAATAAAGTAGAGCGTCATGGTGATCGCAGGCGGAATCAGTGTCTGAACCCAAATTCGAGTAAAGCGTCGAACCTCTTTCACTACGATTGTTGAGAAGGCAACCCAAAGAAGATTTCCGTTCATTATTTAGCCCCCTTGTGTTCAACCAGTTCGACAAACAACTCTTCAAGACGGTTGGCTTTATTACGCATACTAAGCACGGCGATGTTTTGCGCTGTTAACTGCGCGAATACGCTGTTGAGACCATGCCCCTTAGGCAGATCGACTTCCAGGGTATGCTCATCGACTAAACGCGCTTCCAAGCCATCGAGATCGGGGAGACTCTTAAGATCTCGATCAAGATCTAGAATAAAGGTCTCGTTATTCAGTTTAGCCAACAACGATTTCATTGAACTATTTTGAATAATTTCACCCTGATCGATGATCGCGATATTGCGACAGAGTGACTCAGCCTCTTCAAGGTAGTGAGTCGTCAGGATGATCGTCGTGCCCTCTTCGTTGATCTTGGTAAGAAACTCCCACATCGATCGACGTAGCTCAATATCCACGCCTGCAGTCGGCTCATCCAGAATCAGCAATTTAGGGTTATGAACCAACGCACGAGCAATCATCAGACGACGTTTCATACCACCTGAGAGTTGGCGTGCTCGATTGTCACGTTTATCCCATAAACCCAAGGCTTTTAGGTAGTGCTCTGCACGCTCTTTGGCAATAGAGGAGGGGATCCCGTAGTAACCCGCTTGAGTCACAACGATGTCTTCAACTTTCTCAAAGAAGTTGAAGTTAAACTCCTGAGGGACAATGCCCATGCAGAGCTTTGCTTGGGTCAGGTCAGAATCAATATTGTGGCCAAAGACTGACACACTACCATCCGTTTTATTGACCAAGGATGTGACGATACCCAATGTGGTCGATTTACCCGCCCCATTGGGACCTAGCAGAGCGAAAAAATCGCCCTGCTTTACATCCAGATCGATCCCTTTAAGCGCTTTAAAGCCATTCCCGTAGGTTTTTTCCAACCCACGAATTTGAAGAGCAAGTTCCATTCAGTGCTAACCTTTGAGAAAATTAACTCAGTAACGTATTCATAGTTAAACGCAAATTATACAGACAAACAGGGACTATCCGTTGACCGATTTTCATCAATTTCATCTAAATCTACTGAAGCTTGGCTATAACAACCTTATAAAGCAGCCACCTTTCAACAGTGACGAAACCTTAACAACGGAGTCCGATGAGCTGCTTGCGCTGTTTGAACAGACAATCGCTGCCTACGAAGAGCACTCAGCGGACGCGTTTGAACTGGGCCAGACCCTAATGACGCGAATCGTGGGAGCATTCCCACAACACCTACCCCTGCTATCTCGCGATTTACTCTGGCTATTTGGCGGTGATTGTATTCACTATCTGGGCGATGAGGAGATTGCACAGTACCAAGCACTCGACGAAGCACGATTCGAGCAAGAGTCACAAGATGCAACAATCGACTATCTTCAGCTACGAAATATGATGATTACGCCGTTAGACGATAAGAGACATTAAGAAAAGGAGATTGGAGCGGGAAACGAGGCTCGAACTCGCGACCTCAACCTTGGCAAGGTTGCGCTCTACCAACTGAGCTATTCCCGCAAAAATGGCGTCCCATAGGGGGTTCGAACCCCTGTTACCGCCGTGAAAGGGCGGTGTCCTAGGCCACTAGACGAATGGGACGTCGTAGACAATACATTGGAGCGGGAAACGAGGCTCGAACTCGCGACCTCAACCTTGGCAAGGTTGCGCTCTACCAACTGAGCTATTCCCGCGGATGGCGTCCCATAGGGGGTTCGAACCCCTGTTACCGCCGTGAAAGGGCGGTGTCCTAGGCCACTAGACGAATGGGACAACACTTAATGTATTGCGTTCCTCTGTGAGGAGGCGCAAATAATACGGAGCACCCTATTAGCCGTCAACCCCTCATTTCGAAAAAATTACAATTTTCCTCGAATATTTGAGTCAACTGATTAAATTCTAGGCACCCTCCCCGTTAAAACCTCTAACCTGTCAAACGGTTGGCACGATAATCGGCAATCGCCTGCTCTATCTCATCCGTTGTATTCATGACAAACGGACCATACTGTGCAATTGGCTCACCGATCGCTTCACCCGCAATCAACATCAGTCTCGCCCCCTCTGCACCCGCTGTCAGTTGAATCGCATCACCGTCGGACAACTCGGCTGCCTCATGGATCTCTAGCTTATCATCAGCAAGATAACCCGTCCCTTCGAATAGATAGACAAAACCTGACAGGTTCTCAGCGACAGGCAGTTCAAGCTCGGCATTCGGTGATAAACGAACCTCCATAAAAATGGGCTGACGACTGATCCCTGACACTGGCCCAGTGTAGTGCTGACCATCAAACTCAAACGAACCCGCCACCAATCGAATGAAGGCATTAGGTAGTTGAATCTCGGTGATCTCCTCGGGTTCAATATTTTGATAAGCCGCCGGCTTCATCTTCTCGCTTGCAGGTAGATTGACCCATAACTGGAATCCGCGCATTAAGCCGTTCTCTTGCTGAGGCATCTCTTCATGAATCACACCGCGCCCCGCTGTCATCCACTGCACACTCCCTGGACGCAGGATCCCCTCATTACCCATATGGTCACGATGTTTCATTAAGCCATCGAGCATGTAGGTGACTGTCTCAAAACCACGGTGCGGATGGGCAGGAAAACCGGCAATGTAGTCATCAGGATCGTCTGACGAGAAGCAATCCAACATCAGAAATGGATCGATGCGTGCGAATTGGCTTTTGCCTACACTGCGACGAATCCGAACCCCAGCACCATCCATACTGTCGACGCCGGGCACTCGACGCTTAATCACTCGGTTCATAACGATTCTCCTTTTTATTGTCGTTTCAGCCGTTTACACAAACGCTGCTCGAGCCTGTTCTAGTGACTGATCTCGATGCGTATCCATCGCGAGCCCTTCAGCCAAAACAAGACGAGTATCTTTAAGCCCAATAAAGCCTAGGAACTGTTTTACAAAATCAACCTGGAAATCCTGACCCTGCTCTGCGTAAAGACCACCACGAGTTGCAACTAGGTATACGGGTTTATCTTCGATTAGACCTACTGGGCCTTGTTCTGTGTAATGGAACGTCACCCCAGCACGAGCCAGGTGATCAAACCAGGATTTAAGCTGACTTGGAATATTGAAATTGTACATTGGCAAACCGATAACAATCGTATCAGCCGATTTAACTTCAGCAAGCAGTGCGTCAGCAAACTCAACGATAGCACTCTGTTCAGCGTCACGCTCTTCAGCCGGACTATTCAATGCTGTTACTCGGTAAGCATCCAAATGAGGTACAGGATCACTAGCTAGATCACGCTCGATGACCACGCCATCACTGTTTTCATCCAGCCATTTATCAACAAAGCTTTTCGCCAGTTGCGCTGACTGACCATTGTCACCAAATAGAGAGGTTTTAATATGAAGTAGAGTCGCCATTTCAATATCCTTTTAAAAAATTATCTGTTTGATGAGGTGATAATCTCATCTATAATTTCGATGATAAATAGCAAAATTTAGATTTATATGATCGATATATTAGATGAAATGAGATGATATCTTTAGAACAGTGGCAAGCTCTGATTGCTGTAGCGGATAGCGAAACCTTTGCGAAAGCAGCCGAATCAATCAATAAAAGCCAATCAACACTAAGTTATGCCATCAAACAGATTGAGCAGAGTACCGGCGTAATACTTTTCACCACTCAAGGTCGGCGTGCGGTCTTGACCACAGAGGGTGAACAGCTAGTGGTTCATGCCCGCGAGCTGATCGCACGAGCAACCCGCATTGAGACTCTCGCCAGTCAGTTTGCATTGGGCGCAGAGGCTCGTATCAAACTTCGTATTGAGGCAATTTACCCGAACAGCATCATTCTCGAGGCGCTAGAACGTTTTTCAAAACAGCAACCGCAGACCAAGATTGACTATCAACGCTCTGTTCTTAGCGGTTCTGAGCAGGCTCTGCTAGAGCGGAATGCCGATATCGTCATCGGTGGTCGAGTGCCACCAGGCTTTGTCGGTCAGAGTTTAGGACGATTTAGATTTGTAGCGGCCGCTGCCCCCTCTCACCCACTGCATCAAATTGAGACACCCATTACCCTCGAAATGCTTCAAGAGCACCGACAACTCGTCGTGAGAGACACAGGCGTTCGTAATATTGATGCGGGGTGGCTCGGGGCCAATCAGCGTTGGACGCTCGATTCGCCCGATCTCTCTATTGAGGCTGCTATTAAGGGTATGGGGTTCGCCTGGTACGCCGAAGCGCTGATTGCAAACCACCTCGCCAGCGGAGCGTTAAAACCCCTCAATTTAGCAGAAGGCAACGAGCGCTTTGCGGAGCTCTACCTAATACTGACGCATGGCGAGACATCTACTCCAGGAGTAAAAGCGTTAGCACAGCTGATCACCGAGGCTCAGTCAGAGTTTTGTTGAGACTCGATCCTTGCTGGGTCAGATACGTCTGATGTGCTTTTTGTATAGGGAGCATCTAATTCAAGCGAAGCTTTTTCAACCAAATCAGCCGGTAGCTCTTTTTGAACAGAGACACCCAACTCTTTAAACTCAGCCGCCTGTTTGATGAGGTTCCCCTTACCTGAGTAGAGCTGACCCAAGGCTTTATCGTAACTGGTGCGCGCACTGTCGAGCTTACGTCCAACATCTTGCATACTCATAAGGAAAGAGCTGAGCTTGCTATAGACTTTTTCTGCACGGTCGGCCAGCTGAGCACTGTGTTTTGATTGATCTTCAAAGCGCCACAGCTGACGCACAATATTCAAAGCCGTTAATAGCGTCGTTGGTGTTGCCACCAGCACCTGTTTTTCAATCGCCTCTTGGAATAGCGTCTCATTGTATTTGAGTGCTTCTACATAGGCTGATTCGATCGGCACAAACATCACTACAACTTCTGGGGAGTTGAGCCCATTTAGCTTGAAATAGCTTTTGTCGGATAACTCTTTAATGCGCGCCTGCATCGCTTCTGCATGCTCTTTGAGTGCCTGAGTTCGCTCATGGGGATCTTCTGCATTTACGTAGCGTGTGTAAGCAGATAGTGAGGTTTTGGCATCAATAATCAAATGCTTGTTCTGTGGAAGATAGACCACAACATCAGGGCGCTGCCTCCCCTCTTCAGTGTTGATGCTTACTTCACGCTTATAGTCTTTATCTCGGCGCAATCCACTGGAATCGAGGACATTTTCGAGCATCAACTCACCCCAGTTACCCTGCATCTTCTTCTGACCCTGAAGTGCGGAACTGAGTCGTTCGGCTTCAGTTGTTATCTTCGCATTGAGATCTTTTAGCTGCTGCAGTTCTGTGGTTAGTTTGGATCGCTGCTCGTTATCGAACTGGTGTATCTTCTCGATGCGCTCTTTGAACCCTTTCATCTCAGACGTCATCGGTTTTAACAGAGCGTCCAAACGCTGCTGGCTCTGCTCCTGGAAGCTTTTCCCTTTCGCTTCAAGAATCTCTTGCGCCAGCGCTTCGAACTCCCTTTTTAAAAGGGTGCGGCTCTCTTCCAGCTGTTTGATCTGCTGAGCGAAATGCACCTCTTTCTGCTCAAGCTCAGTGTCACGACGCGCTTTCTCTTCTCCCAACTGCATTAGCTGGTTACGTAACTGAGCCGACTGCTGTCTCTCAACGTCCAGCTCGCCTTTTAATTCAGATAGACGGGACTCCTTTTCTGCAATCAGGGACTCTTTATAGGTCAGTTGAGACTCGACCACCGCCAACTTAGATTCAAGCTGCACTTGCTGTTGAGCCACCTCTGAAAGTCTATGGGCAAGGGATGAGCGGTGCCATAGATAACCCACAACTATGACAACAACACTGAAACCTAACGCGACTAACAACTCCAAAACCCACTCCTAAAACCGATCAAACAGCTTGTTCAAATTAAGGACACAGATTAACCTGTTTCAATAAGTGGACCCAAGCCCCGAGTTAAGAAATAGAGCATTTAATGACGATAAAAACCGCCATCATTGGCTATGGATTTGCAGCTAAAACCTTTCACGAGCCTTTTTTAAGAACACTTGATGGCTATGAACTGATTGCAGCTAGCGGATCTAATGCAACCGAGGCCAAACAGTACTGGCCTGAGATGATCGCCTATCGCCACTATCAAGAGATGCTCGAATCGAGCAGTGCGGAACTCTACATTGTCACCACTCCAAACGATTCCCATTTTGAGATCACTCAGGCTCTGCTTAAAGCCGGAAAGCGGGTTATCCTCGACAAGCCCGCCTGCACATCGAGTTCACAGTTGAACGAGTTAATTCGTTTAGAGAAGGAATCATCGGGCTCGGTCAGCATCTTTCAAAACAGACGCTGGGACGGTGACTTTCTCACCCTTAAAAAGCTACTTAGGTCGGGTCGATTAGGTGAAATCAGACGTTTTGAGTCGCACTTTGATCGTGCTAGACCTATTCCAAAAACTCGTTGGCGCGAACTTCCCGGTGAGGGAGCGGGCATCTGGTTTGATCTGGGGCCTCACCTTATTGACCAAGCCTTGCAACTCTTTGGTAAACCCTCAGCCGTCACCGCGGATATCAGGACGTTAAGGGAGGGAGCTTCTGTTGATGACTATTTTGATGTACTGCTTCACTACTCAAACACAGTCGTTAAACTGCACAGCTCACCCTTCTGCTTTGGCCGCCCTCTAAGATTCGATGTTCAGGGAACCCAAGGTCGTTTTGTGAAATATGCACTGGATCCTCAAGAGGCGCAGCTGATTAACGGCAAAGCATTCTCTACGCCAAGTTGGACCGCAGAGGAGTTTGCTAACTTTGGCAGATTGCATAACGAACAAGGCGATGAGAGGGTCACAACAGAGCTGGGCAATTACGCCCAGTTTTTTGAGCAGGTTAAAGGCTTTATCGAGGGTGTTGCAGAGAACCCCGTACCTTTGGAGTCTGTTGTCGATCAAATCGCCATTATTGAAGCGGGATTTCTATCCTCACAGGAACAGAAGAGTATCGAGCTCATTTAGAATGTATCGGTAGGTCCTGCACCTTCACGCACAATAACAACTTCATCATCTGTCAGGTTTAGCACTGTCGTTGGATCCATACCGCAGTAGCCGCCATCAATAACGAGATCAACCGCATGCTCTAGCAAGTCGCGAATGTCATAAGGATCGGTCAGGGGCATCTCCTCATCAGGCATGATCAGAGTCGTACTCATGATCGGCTCGCCCAAGGTTTCTGCGATGGCCATGGCAATTTTATTATCCGGTATGCGAATCCCAATGGTACGGCGCTTAGGGTGCATTAAGCGTCTAGGCACTTCCGTCGTCGCATTGAGAATGAAGGTATAAGCACCAGGAGTATGGGACTTAATAAAGCGGAACATACTGTTACCCAACTTTGCATAGGTTCCAATCTCTGAGAGGTCACGACAGACCAGCGTGAAGTTATGCTTATCATCGAGCCTGCGAATGCGTTGAATACGCTCCATGGCGTTCTTATCACCAAGGTGACAGCCTAGTGCATAACCTGAATCAGTCGGGTAGATAATCACTCCGCCCTTATTAAGAATCTCAACGGCCTGCGACACCAGTCTCGCTTGCGGGTTATCGGGGTGAATCGAAAAGAACTGGCTCATAATAACTCCGTGCCGTTAAGCACATAACTGCTCAACGATGACTCGTTGCGCATCAAAATGGGGGTAACGACCAAGTGCAGTCCAGCGTTGATCGGGAGAGTGGAAGTCACTGCCTGCAGAGACCCAACAATTTGCTCGATCAGCCAACTTAATCAATTCATGCTGATGACCAGGCGTTACGCCAGGATAGCTCACCTCTAATCCATCAGCCCCCGCTGAAAGCATGTCAGCCATCAGTTCACGAAGCTTAGTAAAGGTCATCTTATACTTGGTGGGGTGAGCCAGAATCGCCACGCCACCTGCCTCTTTAATCAGTGCAATACTCTGCTCGATGGCAGGCCATTCCGCTTTAACATCGCCCGCACAACCTTGACCTAAGTATTTATCAAAGGCCTCTTGCATCGACTCGACTTTACCCAGCTCTAATAGCGCCTGGGCAAAGTGGGGGCGACCAATTTGACCCTCTCCTGCATACTGTTTAGCGAGGTCAAACAGACCTCGAGCAACACCACGCTTCTCTAATCGCTCTGCAATCTTCTCTGCACGCTGGTACCTGAGCTGGATTAAGTGATCCATATAGGCTTCAAACTTGTCAGAACTGGGATCGAAGCCAAGTCCCACCAGATGAATAACGCGACCACGCCAGTCACAGGTCAACTCAACACCGCTTATAAACTGGATGCCGTGGCGATCTGCTTCCGCTTTCGCTTCAGCCAATCCACCTAAGGTATCGTGATCCGTCAATGCCATGACCTTCACATCGGTTTTGGAGATGCGCTGCACTAACTCCGTTGGACTTAAGGTGCCATCGGAAACATTACTGTGCATATGAAGGTCAAATTGACCGATTGCTGGAATCATCATTTTTAACTTTGCGTGTGAGCTTTTATACTGTGGCAAATTTTTCAGAGGTTCTATATGAAGATACTACTCGATTTTCTTCCAGTTATCGTCTTTTTTGCGGTCTATAAGTTCACCAATGACATTTTATTGGCGACCGCTGTTCTCATTCCCGCAACGCTTTTGCAGATGCTCTACTCGTGGAAAGTTCAAGGCAAGATCGAGAAAATGCAGCTTGTGACACTGGTCTTAGTGGTTCTACTGGGTGGTGCAACGCTCGCCTTTCAAGACAAAGCGTTCATCCAGTGGAAGCCGACCATCGTTAACTGGCTATTTGCGGTAGGCTTTTTGGCCACTCAGTTCATTGGTGACAAGACCGTCGTTGAGCGTCTGATGGGCTCAAGCATGGAGTTACCCAAAGCGGTATGGTCACACTTGAATCTTGCTTGGGTCGTTTTCTTTGTTGCAGTCGGCATTGTCAATCTCTACGTTGCCTACAACTTCAGTGAAGAGATCTGGGTCGATTTCAAACTCTTCGGTATGCTCGGTTTAACCATCCTTTTCATCATTCTTCAGGGCCTCTATATTGCAAAACATGCAAAAGAGCCTGAAGCACCCAGCGAAAAATAGAGGTGTTTATGTACTACGCTATTATCTCTGAAGATAAACCTAATTCACTGGAACGCCGATTGGCTGCTCGCCCTGAGCACCTAGAGAGACTGAAAGCATTAAGTGCTGAAGGTCGACTTCTGGTTGCAGGCCCTCACCCTGCGATCGATTCTGAAGATCCGGGTGAAGCGGGATTCACAGGCAGCCTAGTGATCGCTGAATTTGCCTCTCTGGAAGAGGCAAAAGCTTGGGCTGATGCGGATCCCTACGTCGCCGCTGATGTCTACGCAGAGGTTAAAGTAAAGCCGTACAAAAAAGTTTTACCTTAAATCACATTTTTTCAAATCTTGGTCTACAGTTAAATTAGGGTTAAGACTCGCCCAGTTAATATAGGCATTAAGACTTAACAACAGGTCGAACAAGATAGGAATTAGATAATGAAAAAGATCGCACTCGCTACAAGTATGTTATTGGCTATTGCTAGCGGTTCAGCAATGGCCCATGGCGAAAATCCTGGCTACCTAGTCTCTGCAACCGATGGTTCGTTTGTACGTGACGGTAATGGAAACTGCATCATGACTCCAAACTCAACACTTATGGAGCCAGCTACAGAATGTATGGCTGCAGCTCCTGCTGTTGAAGAGGAGATGGCAAAACCAGCAGAACCTAAAATGGTCGAAGTCGATGCTAAACGTAAATTTGCTGTCTACTTTGACTTCAACAGCACCAAAGTGGGCTCGCTTAGCAGCGTAATTGATTTTATTAAATCACTTTCATACGTTGAGAGCGTTAAGCTAGTAGGCTACGCAGACCGCATCGGTTCAGACGCTTACAACCAGAAGCTATCACTAGATCGTGCTACCGCTGTTGCATCAGAGCTTAAAGGCGCTGGCGTTACAGATTGGAAACTACGAGTGGATGCTAAAGGTGAAACAGCTCCGGTAGCGAACTGTACTGGCAAAGGCGCTCAACTAATCGCCTGTCTTCGTCCAGACCGCCGTGTCGACATCGAAGTAGCAGGTGAAAAAACTGAGAAGCAGATGTAATCTAAGAGTTACACACGCTTCAAGAGCCGGCGCGTAGCCGGCTTTTTTGTATTTAAGGTATCTGAAGATGTTTAAGACTTTCGCTCTGTTTGCTCTTTTATCCAGCCCCCTAGTCATGGCCAACGACTATGAGCCGCAAAAGGTGGTGTATCACATCAACTATGGGGATGAATCACGCATTGGTCACACCTTCAGCAACATCTCAAATCATATTAATGAATTGGGTGAGGACAGTGTCGAGATCAAAGCGGTTATCCATGGTGAAGCGATCGAATACTTTATGTCGGCAGTTGACGATACCGCTAAACAGGGCGCCATCGATACGCTGAAGTTTATGGGGACAGAGTTTGTCATTTGCGGAAACTCACTGACCGGATACAAAATAGGCTACGACGCACTTTACGATGTCAGTGAAGAGGACGTGGTCAAAGCAGGACTCCCAGAAATCGTCCGACTCCAGCAACAGGGTTATATCTACGTTAGACCCTAGATGCCAACACAAGCCTTTAGATACAAAAAAGCCGCTTCAAGTATGAGCGGCTTTTCTTATGAGCAGGAATTAACCCTCTGTCTTGGGAGGCTCTACTCCAAGACGCTGTGCTGCGATAACAGCCTGGGTCCGACTGTGGACACCCAACTTACGAAGAATCGCCGTTACGTGCGCTTTGATGGTGGCTTCAGAAACGTTTAAATCGTAAGCGATCTGTTTATTCAAAAGCCCTTCTGTCAGCATCGTCAATACACGGAACTGTTGTGGCGTCAAAGAGGCAATCGCTTCGGCAAACTTCTGATCCTCGTCTGTAACAAGGTCATCCATTGACTCTTCCAACTCCTCTGGCAACCACTCATCACCTTGAAGAACAGCAACAATCGCTTCTGAAATAGTCTCTAGCGGAGATGACTTAGGAATAAAACCTGACGCGCCGTAATCGATCGCACGTTTCATGACATGAGTCTCTTCGCTACCTGATACAACAATCACTGGAACACCAGGGTGTTGACCACGAAGGAATACCAGACCAGAGAAACCTTGAGCACCTGGCATATGGATATCCAAAAGCACCAAGTCAGCATCACCATGCTCTTCAACGGCATTCTGAACGGACTCAAGAGTATCCGCTTCGATAATCTCCACTCCGGAAACCGCTTGGGAAACCGCTTGTTTCAGCGCTGCACGAAACAGTGGGTGATCATCCGCAATGATAATTTTTTGAGCCAGTTGCATAGTATTCTCCGACAAGCCTAGAAAGGCAGTATAGCGCTTTTTTGTAGGGTATAAGTTAATCGAATAATGGATTAGTTTCCAGTTCAAATGGAAATAAAAAAACCCACGACGAGTCGTGGGTTTTTTAATAAGAGCGTTTAGCTCTTACGGTTCATGCGGTTTTCGATCAGGTCATCCACCACACTTGGATCTGCCAAGGTAGAGGTGTCACCCAATGCACCGAAATCGTCTTCCGCAATCTTGCGAAGGATACGACGCATGATCTTACCAGAACGTGTCTTAGGTAGACCGGGTGCGAACTGAATCAAATCCGGTGATGCAATTGGACCAATCTCTGTACGTACCCAGTTACGCAGTGTCACTTTAAGCTCATCAGAAGCTTCCATACCTTCCTGCAGCGTTACGTAACAGTAGATACCCTGACCTTTAAGATCGTGTGGGTAACCTACCACCGCAGCTTCAGCAACCGCTTCGTGAGCTACCAACGCAGACTCAACCTCTGCAGTACCCATACGGTGACCAGATACGTTGATTACATCGTCTACACGACCAGTGATCCAGTAGTAGCCGTCCTCATCACGACGTGCGCCATCGCCCGTTGTGTAGTAGCCAGAGAAACTAGAGAAGTAAGTCTGACCGAAACGTTCGTGGTCGCCCCAGATTGAGCGAGATTGACCAGGCCAAGAGTCCTTAATGACCAGGTTACCTTCACCTGCACCTTCAATCTCTTTGCCATCGTTATCCAGTAGCGCTGGCTGAACACCGAAGAATGGACGAGTTGCTGAACCCGGCTTAGTCGCTGTCGCACCAGGTAGAGGTACGATCATGATGCCACCTGTCTCAGTCTGCCACCAAGTATCAACGATTGGGCACTTACCAGCACCCATGACACGGTTGTACCACTCCCAAGCTTCAGGGTTGATTGGCTCACCAACCGAACCAAGCAGTTTAAGAGAGGATAGATCCGAGTCGCCTAGAACATCTTCACCTTTCTGCATCAAGGCACGGATGGCAGTAGGCGCGGTGTAGAACTGGTTAACTTTGTGTTTTTCGATAACGCGACCGAAACGGCTCATATCTGGGTAGCTTGGAACACCTTCAAACATCAGTGTCGTAGCACCGTTTGCTAGTGGACCGTACACAATGTAGCTGTGACCTGTTACCCAACCCACATCAGCTGTACACCAGTAGATATCACCCTCTTGGTAATCAAAGACATACTGATGGGTCATTGATGCGTAAACCAGGTAACCACCGGTAGTGTGCTTAAGACCTTTAGGCGCACCCGTTGAACCAGAGGTGTATAGGATGAATAGCGGATCTTCAGCATTCATCTCTTCAGGTGGGCAATCAGCAGAGGCTTTTGCCATCTCCTCTTCATACCAAACATCACGGCTCTCATGCCAAGCAACATCTTGATCTACGCGGTTTACAACAACCACTTTTTCACAGAACTTAGCCGCACCAGGGTGAGTCAGTGCTTCATCAACGTTCGCTTTAAGTGGAACCGCTTTACCGCCACGAAGAGAGAAGTTAGAAGTCACAACCAGTTTAGAGTTAGCGCCTTCGATACGAGCAGCAAGAGCTTCAGGAGAGAAACCACCAAATACAATCGAGTGAACGGCACCAACACGAGCACAAGCCAGCATAGCAACAGCAGCTTCAGGGATCATTGGAAGGTAAAGAGTGACTACGTCACCTTTAGTCACACCCTGCGCTTTAAGCACGTTGGCAAACTTACATACACGCTCGTGAAGATCGCGGTAAGTGATCTTTTCATCTTCTTCTGGGTTATCACCTTCCCAGATTATCGCAACTTGATCGCCACGAGTCTCTAAGTGGCGATCCAAACAGTTTGCTGCAACGTTCAACGTACCATCTTCGAACCAACGGATATCAACATTATGAGTATCAAACGATGTGTGCTTAACCTTAGTGAAAGGCTTGATCCAGTCGATACGCTTAGCTTGCTCAGACCAGAACGCATCTGGGTTCTCAACTGACTGCTGGTACATCTCGTTGTATTTAGCTTCATCAGCATGGGCGTTAGCAGCAAACTCTGCAGATACTGGGTAGATCTTATCGCTCATTAGTTCTTTCCCTTAGATTGATTGGGTACGGCAATCATTGCCACACTCTATTTATTAAAGTGCAATATTTATAACCTGAGCTACCCTAAGTCAGAATTAGACATTGGTCTGTTCAAAAGGACTCTTTAGTCTAAGTAATTCAACAGAATCCTATTGCATAGTCGAAATGAGGCTTTAGAATTCACTGCCAGTGCCCCAGTAGCTCAGCTGGATAGAGCAACCCCCTCCTAAGGGGTAGGTCGGACGTTCGAATCGTCTCTGGGGTGCCAGTCTCCTATCTCTCTTTTCACAATGAAAAACAGATTATTTTTACTGATCAATTTGACAGATCCCAGACCCTAAACTATACCTTAAGTCATATGACATAAATGACCCGAAGGACAGTTGTACTGATGAGCTCTTTAGACAATAGCCGATACCTTGATCGGACCGAAGCCGCTAAGATTTTATGCGTGGATGATGAGGAGTCTGTCGTTAACTCGCTTCGCAGGGTGTTACGTTCAAGCCACTACGAAGTTATCGGTTTCACATCGGCACCGGAGGCACTGAAGTACCTTGAATCCAATGAGGTTGATCTGATTGTTTCTGACATGCGAATGCCCGAGATGAGAGGTGATGAATTCCTGGCAAAAACCATGTCAATTACACCTAATACGGTTCGTATTCTACTGACTGGTTATTCAGATTTTGATATGACGGTGAGTGCCATTAATGAAGGTAGAATTCACCGCTACATGTCCAAGCCCTGGGACAATAGTGAACTGCTTGCGATCATTAACGAAGAGCTCGTTCAAAAACAACGTGATGATGAGAAACGTAATTACGATGAGCTTGTGAAAAGCCTAACTGCGACTGATCCACTGACCGGTCTACTCAATAGAACGGCTCTGATGGAGCAAGTAGAGGCTCAAGCGATTGTTGGCACGGCCTTGCCAGGCGTTGCCCCCTCCTACCTAATTCTCTTAGATGTCGATAATTTTAGCTCTATTGTTGAGTCCGTCGGGCCTCAAACCAGTGAGGACGTTTTAAAATTGGTCGGCAGACTATTAAGTTTTAATCTTCGCTCAGGCGATATCATTGCTCGTACCGAGGACGATGAGTTTGGCATCATGTTGAATCAGTATGCTCCCGAGGACTGTATTAACGGCATTATGGAACGGGTCAGAATGAAACTGGCCTCACGTAGCTATCTAGTGCGAAACCAGAAAGTCGACATACAAATCACTCTAGCAGCCAAGGCAATCGATATCGGTGATGACCCTGAAGAGCTCTATAAAGCAGCGAAAAAAGCGCTGAAATTCGCAAAATCCGAGGGAAAGAATCGCTCAGAAATCGCTGACTAAACGCCTAATAACAAAAAGCCCGCTAACAAACATTGGCGGGCTTTTTTGTGGCGTGCTGTCAGAATAGCTGTTAAATATCCTCAGCTTTCACCGGTGTTCCTACCAATTTATTGATCACATCGACCAACTCATGATTATCAAACGGCTTATTCAAAATCGCATCGGCTCCCAAATCGATCGCCTTTTGGAGGGCTTCACTGCCTAAAGCTGAGATGACCAATATTTTGGTTGAAGCTATTTCTGGAGTTTCGCGAACAAAACTCAGCACATCGTAACCACTTAGGCCAGGCATACTGAGATCCAAGGTCACCAGAATTGGGCGATCTTTCATCAGCTTGGTACCCGCTTGAAAACCATCAGCGGCCACCTCTGCGACTAAACCATGCTTACGTAACACGCGCTGTAATGCACGCGCGATGGCAGGCTCATCATCCACAACAAGAACCTTGCGACTATCTTCCTGCAGTTCAGCAGGAATCGGGATCTCATGCTCAACCAGAAAGGCTAAGAAGTCCTCTACGCGAACTCTGTTATTCCCTCGGCCTGGAAGTTTAAAACCTTTTAAAGCCCCTCGCTCGATCCAACGAATGACGGTTCGTAAATTAACGTCACAAAGCTTAGCGATTTCACCTGTACTGAGCGTCTTCATTCTTCAATTCCTAAAGCGCAGATACTGCCTTTATACTGCGGGTCTATTTTCTTTCTCTATACAAAGCATAGACGATAAAAAATAAAACGAAGTCACTTTTGTAAAAAAAGTTAGAGAATATTCAAAATTCACAATTGTCAGGTAACAAAAAAGCGCCCGAGGGCGCTTTTTATAATGGTTAATAAAGGTTAACCAACAAACTTAATCATGACACCTGCAGCAACCGCAGAGCCAATCACACCGGCTACGTTAGGGCCCATGGCATGCATCAGCAAGAAGTTTTGAGGGTTAGCCTCTAAACCGATCTTATTGGAGACACGAGCAGCCATAGGAACAGCAGAGACACCCGCTGAACCAATAAGTGGGTTGATTGCATTACCACCCTCAAGCTTATTCATCAGCTTAGCCATCAAGACACCTGCAGCTGTACCGATACCAAAAGCAACGATACCAAGAAGCAAAATGCCCAGTGTGTTCATGTCCAGGAATTTATCAGCGCTCAACTTAGAGCCAACCGATAGACCTAGGAAGATCGTCACGATGTTGATTAGAGCGTTCTGTGCTGTATCACTCAGACGGTCCACAACGCCACATTCACGCATCAGGTTACCGAAACAGAACATACCCAATAGTGGGGCTGCATCCGGAAGCAACAGTGCAACAAGAATCAACAGCGCTATCGGGAACATGATCTTCTCAGTCTTAGAGACATGACGAAGCTGGTGCATTGCGATCTTACGCTCTGATTCAGTCGTCAATGCACGCATGATTGGCGGTTGAATCATTGGCACTAGTGCCATGTATGAGTAGGCCGCTACAGCGATCGCACCCAGTAATTGAGGGGCAAGCATGCTGGCAACGTAAATAGCTGTAGGACCGTCGGCACCACCGATGATGCCGATTGCAGCTGCATCTTGAACTGTGAAGTCCATGATACCCATAGCTGAAAGGCCCACAGCACCCAATACCGTTGCAAAGATGCCGAACTGAGCTGCGGCACCCAAGAATAGAGTTTTAGGATTAGCAAGGAGCGGACCAAAATCAGTCATGGCACCAACGCCCATAAAGATCAGTAGCGGAGCAACACCCGAAGCAATAGCTACAGAGTAGAAGTTATAGAGCATACCGTTGCTGTAACCCGAGTCAGCAGCAACCATAGTGGCTGCATGGTGCGTAGACGGATTAGAACCGTGGTAGGCATGCAGTATGTCGTGAGGATCCACACTGGTGATATTCAAAGAAGCAGCCAACCCCTGAAGCACTTCAGGTTTTGCAAAGTGAACCGCATTTTCTACTGCAGAGAACGCGAGCCCAGCCTCGGGAATATTCGCCATGATGCCACCAAAACCGATTGGCACAAGCAGCAGTGGCTCAAAGTTTTTGCGGATTGCCAAAAAGAGCAACAACAACCCCACAACGATCATAGTAATCTGACCGCCTGAGATGTTGTAGATGCCTGAGGCTTCCCACAATTGAAGGATCTTTTCCATTAAACCGTCACCTCAAATTAGGCAAGAGATACCAGAGAGTCGCCAACCTGAACGGCATCGCCCTCTTTAACGTCAACTGAAGTCACTGTACCAGCACGCGCTGCACGAACTTCTGTTTCCATCTTCATCGCTTCCAAGATAACAAGCACATCGCCCTCTTGAACCGCTTGACCAGCAGAGACCTGAACTTTCCAGATGTTACCGGCCAGTGGAGCTGGTACAGCCTCACCTGAACCTGCAGGCGCAGCGGCTGGAGCGGCAGGTGCTGCCGCAGCAGGAGCAACGGCTGTAATATCACCACCTTCAGCTACTTGAACAACGTAGTTCTGGCCATTGACTGTGATTGTGTAAACTTCTGGTCCTGATTTCTTAGGTGCTGACATAGCTAGCGCATCCTCTAAAGTGGGTACTGGTTCAAACGCGTCTGGATTACCGCGATTTTCAAGGAATTTAAGGCCGATCTGAGGGAACAGAGCGTAAGTAAGCACGTCATCAATTTCACGCTCACCCGTTTCTAGCTCAATACCCTTTTCAACTGCGATCTCTTTAAGCTCTGCAACAAGCTTATCCATCTCTGGCTCGAGAAG
This sequence comes from Marinobacterium sp. xm-a-152, assembly GCF_013282965.1. Taxonomy (NCBI): domain Bacteria; kingdom Pseudomonadati; phylum Pseudomonadota; class Gammaproteobacteria; order Oceanospirillales; family Oceanospirillaceae; genus Marinobacterium; species Marinobacterium sp. xm-a-152. Next base: position 43,082 of record NZ_WBYI01000008.1, read on the forward strand.
ATCAGCTGGACGGCAAGTGATAGCCTCTGCTCCATCAAGAACTTTAGCCTGAAGCTCAGCATTGTATGGCGCAGGAGCTGCTCCGTACTCACCTTTAAGGATACCCTGAACTTCTTTGGAAATAGTTTTGTAACGCTCGCCAACGAGTACATTGATAACCGCTTGAGTACCAACGATCTGTGATGTTGGTGTCACCAGTGGAATGTAACCAAGATCTTCACGTACTCGTGGGATCTCAGCCAACACTTCATCAAACTTATCCGCTGCGCCCTGCTCTTTAAGTTGACTCTCCATGTTGGTCAACATACCACCAGGAACCTGAGCCACTAGAATGCGGCTGTCAGTACCACGCAGTGAGCCTTCAAATTTAGCGTACTTCTTACGAACTTCACGGAAGTAGGCTGCAATCTCTTCGAGTGCTTCTAGGTTTAGACCGGTATCACGATCCGTACCTGCTAGAGCCGCTACTACAGACTCTGTTGCTGTATGACCGTAGGTCATCGACATTGAAGAGATCGCTGTATCAACACGATCAATGCCCGCTTCGACCGCTTTCAGGATGGTCATATCAGACAGACCTGCCGTTGCGTGAGCATGCAGCTGAACTTCAAGCCCCGTCTGAGCTTTAAGACGAGATACAAGATCAAACGCACCGTAAGGGGTCAAAATGCCTGACATATCTTTGATGTTGATTGAATCAGCACCCATGTCTTCAAGGGTCTTAGCGTAATCCACCCACATGTCGATGGTGTGAACTGGGCTAGTAGTGTAAGAGATCGTACCCTGAGCGTGTTTGCCAGTCGCTTTAACGGCCGCAATCGCTTTCTCAAGGTTACGAGGGTCATTCATCGCATCGAAGATACGGAATACGTCGATACCGCTCTCTGCTGAACGCTCAACAAAACGCTCGACCACATCATCACCGTAGTGGCGGTAACCTAATAGGTTTTGACCGCGCAGTAGCATCTGCTGGCGAGTGTTTGGCATTGCTGCTTTAAGTTGGCGAATACGATCCCAAGGATCTTCACCTAGATAACGAATACATGAGTCAAAAGTGGCACCACCCCAACTCTCTAGCGACCAGTAGCCAATCTTATCTAGCTTCTCAGCAATAGGAAGCATGTCATCGAGGCGAAGACGAGTCGCAAACAATGATTGGTGCGCATCACGTAAAACTACATCCGTGATACCAAGAGGCTTATTTGCATCAGACATAAACTTAAGTTCTCTCTTGTTAAAAGGCAGTGCCTAAAATTACTTACGGTATTTATGAACCGCTGCCGACAATACAGCCAACAACTCATCATTGTTGCCTGCAGCTTGAGGCGCAGACGCTTTGGCTTTTGGCTCTACAATCGGTTCTGGCAAAAACTTGTTTACCAGCTTAGACATCAATGTAGTGACAATGACCAGCAGCGTAAGGAATACGAAAACGAACCCCATACCATAGACCATAAGGTTGAGGCCTTCTGATATCAGACTATTCATCTACTCTACTCCAATAAAAATAATTCAAAGGGCTTGGCATAATCCTTGGATCTATGCGCAAAGTAACCCCTACCCAACAGCATAGGGAACAGTTATCCCATAGCCCCGCAGCCATATCAAGCCCACTTTGTATGTAGTGAATTTACAAAAAAGGTCGTTTTTTTAACTTACCAGTCAACTTACGAATGAAGCTGCAGTATTTACGCACTCTGTAACGGCGTATAAGTGTTAGTTTCGGAATGACTTTCATTGCGACTAAAGAATGAGAAAGTCTCAATTTGTTTTAAGGTGGGTAGTGGAGATGGTGCCCTGCGCTTCAGTCGAACGAGCACGCTGACTCGGCTGGACAAGTCCAGATCAAAAAAAAATGCCACCATAAAGGTGGCATTTCTTTTGAATATGGCGCGCCCGGCACGATTCGAACGTGCGACCGCCTGGTTCGTAGCCAGGTACTCTATCCAGCTGAGCTACGGGCGCTGAAGTATTGCGTGATTCTGAAATGGCGCGCCCGGCACGATTCGAACGTGCGACCGCCTGGTTCGTAGCCAGGTACTCTATCCAGCTGAGCTACGGGCGCTTATTTCAGATGTTGGTCGATGAAAACACTAAAGAAGTGAAAACTCAAGATTGGCGCGCCCGGCACGATTCGAACGTGCGACCGCCTGGTTCGTAGCCAGGTACTCTATCCAGCTGAGCTACGGGCGCTTAATCTTGATGGCGGAGCGAGAGGGATTCGAACCCTCGATACGCGTAAACGTATACACCCTTAGCAGGGGTGCGCCTTCAGCCACTCGGCCACCGCTCCTGATCAACGGCGCGTATAGTACAAGAGAGGTGACTAAAGTTAAACCCTAAAAGGGAAAAACTTACGACTTTCCGCTATTTTCCTGCTCTTTTTCATCCAAGATCCTTTGGTAGATCTCTTCACGATGAATGGAAACATCTTTTGGTGCATTCACACCGATTCGCACCTGATTACCTTTGACACCAAGAACAGTGACACTGATATTGTCACCAATCATTAGAGTTTCACCAACTCGCCTTGTCAGTATTAGCATCAGCTTCTCCTAAATCCATTTAAGATAGGCGACCAAGTGATCGCCATGTGCGAATCCAATTATGCTAGATAGCGATTATTCAGCGACGCTGTCTGCTTGATCGAGTTCAAACGCACTGTGCAGTGCACGAACCGCTAGCTCCATATACTTCTCTGAGATTACTACAGAGACCTTGATCTCGGAAGTTGAGATCATCTGAATATTGATATTCTCTTTAGCCAGGGTTGTGAACATATTGCTTGCAACGCCTGCGTGAGAACGCATACCCACACCCACGATAGAGACTTTAGCAATCTTATTGTCGCCTTTCACTTCACGCGCACCTAGCTCGTTAGCCGTCTCTTCAAGGATAACCAAGGCTTTATCGTAATCATTACGGTGTACTGTGAATGTAAAGTCGGTAGTCTGATCGGCTGCTACGTTTTGAACGATCATATCTACTTCGATATTGGCAGACGAGACAGGACCTAGGATACGTGATGCAATACCTGGAAGGTCAGGCACACCCAACACCGTCAGTTTTGCTTCGTCACGGTTAAACGCGATGCCTGAAATAATTGGATTTTCCACGCTATCAGTTTCCTCTGTAGTAATAAGTGTACCGCCACCATCTTGGAAGCTAGACAATACACGTAATGGAACATTGTATTTACCTGCAAATTCAACCGAGCGAATCTGCAAAACCTTTGAACCGAGACTGGCCATCTCTAGCATCTCTTCAAAGGTGATTTTATCGAGACGACGGGCACCTTCTACCACGCGCGGGTCTGTCGTGTAGACGCCGTCGACATCCGTATAGATCTGACACTCATCAGCTTTTAAAGCAGCCGCCAGAGCAACACCCGTTGTATCAGAACCACCGCGACCTAGGGTCGTGATATTGCCGTCATCATCCATGCCCTGGAAGCCGGCTACAACTATGACGTTACCTTCATCAAGATCTGAACGCATTTTGCTGGTATCGATGCTTTGGATACGCGCTTTGGTGTGTGAGCTATCAGTATGGATACGAACCTGACCGCCAGTGTAAGACTTCGCACCTAGACCACGCTTTTTCAGAGCCATAGAGAGCAGTGAAATCGTCACCTGCTCACCCGTTGATACCAAAACATCGTATTCACGTGGATCTGGATTATCAGTGATATCTTTAGCAAGACCGATAAGACGATTGGTCTCACCGCTCATTGCAGAGACAACCACGACAATGTCGTGACCCTGATCCTTAAATCGTTTTACTTTGTCAGCGACTGCTTCAATACGCTCTACTGAACCTACTGAGGTACCGCCATATTTTTGTACAAATAAAGCCATCTATCTCTATTTCCAATTAACGCTGCACGATTAAAGTGCAGCTCTAACTAATTCCGGTACCGCAGCAATCGCCTGAGGAAGAGCCGCTATATCGGTGCCACCGCCCTGAGCCATATCGGGTCGACCACCGCCTTTACCGCCAAGTTGAGTGGCAAGCTCACGAATCAGATCACCCGCTTTTACTTGACCAGTAAGATCTTTCGTCACACCCGCGACAAGGCTAACCTTTTCACCATCGTTTGCTGCAAGCACAACCACACCGCTACCCAACTTATTCTTAAGCTGATCCAGCATGTCGCGAAGTGATTTAGGGTCAACACCTTGAACTTCTGTTGCCAAAACCTTGATACCGTTGATCTCAACCGCCGACGAGAGCAGCTCACCACTCTGGGCAGCCGCCAGTTTTGCATTCAATCGTTCAATCTCTTTCTCAAGGGAACGGCTACGTTCGTTCAATGCTTGGAATTTCTCTAGCAGTGAATCTCGAGAACCTTTAACCATTGCGCCGAGTTCACCCAGTAGTGACTCACTCTCTTCAAACCAGTTGAGAGCAGCAAGACCGGTAATCGCCTCGATACGACGCACGCCTGATGCAATACCCGACTCAGAGACAATCTTCATCATACCGATATCACCGGTACGAGAAGCATGAGTACCACCACAAAGCTCTACTGAGAAGTCGCCACCCATGGATAGAACACGTACTTCATCATCGTACTTTTCACCAAATAGGGCTTGAGCTCCGCGCTCCTTCGCAGCATCAATCGCCATGATTTCGGTTTCTACTGACGTATTTGCACGAATCTGTTCATTGACCATCTGTTCAACGGTTTTGAGCTCTTCGTCAGTAACCGCTTCAAAGTGTGAGAAGTCAAAACGGAGACGTTCATCATTACACAGCGAGCCTTTCTGCTGCACATGCTCTCCGAGCACGCGACGAAGCGCTTCGTGTAAAAGGTGCGTTGCTGAGTGGTTAAGAGCCGCAGCTTGACGACGAGCTTTGTTAACCAGTGCGTTAACTTGGTCTCCGAGCTTTAAAACGCCCTCAGTCACAGAGCCGTGATGGACATGGCTCTTACCCTCTTTTGTACAGTTTGCCACATCAAACGTACCGCGATCCCAAACCAGCTGACCAGTATCACCGACCTGACCACCCGATTCAGCGTAGAAAGGTGTACGAGTCATAACCACAAGACCGGACTCTCCAGCAGATAGCTCTGTGACTGATTCGCCCTCTTTGAAGATCGCTTCAATCTCAACACGATCTTCCAGAAGCTCATAACCAGAGAACTCGGTAACGCCATCGATCTCTAGCTTATCGTTGTAATCCACATTGAAAGATCCTGATGCACGAGCGCGCTCACGCTGATCAGCCATTGCTGCTTCAAAGCCTTCCATGTCAATGGTCAGTTCACGCTCGCGCGCAACATCGGCGGTCAAGTCAACCGGGAAACCATAAGTGTCATAGAGTTTGAATACTGCTGAGCCAGGAACGACCGTACCCTGAAGATTTGCAATCTCCTCTTCAAGAAGTGCCAGTCCTTTGTCTAGGGTACGAGCAAACTGCTCCTCCTCTTTAAGAAGCACTCGCTCAACCTGTTCCTGCATTTTTGCAAGCTCAGGATAGGCTTCGCCCATCTCTTTAACTAGGGGCGCAACCAATTTGTAGAAGAAGGTTCCTTGAGCACCGAGTTTATTACCGTGACGAATGGCGCGGCGCATAATACGACGAAGAACATAGCCACGCCCTTCGTTTGAAGGCGTCACGCCATCAGTGATTAAGAATGAACATGAACGGATATGGTCAGCGATTACGCGAAGTGATTTGTTATCGCGATCCTTGGTACCAATTACTTCAGCTGTCGCTGCAAGTAGGTTTTGGAACAGATCAATTTCGTAGTTCGAATGAACGCCCTGCATAACGGCAGCAATACGTTCAAGACCCATACCGGTATCAATTGAAGGGCGCTCTAGCGGTGTCATTTCACCATCAGCAGAACGGTTGTACTGCATAAAGACAACGTTCCAGATCTCGATGTATCGATCCCCATCTTCCTCTGGGCTTCCTGGTGGGCCACCCCAAACATCAGGACCATGATCGAAGAAAATCTCTGTACATGGACCACAAGGACCTGTATCACCCATCGCCCAGAAGTTATCTTCATCAAGCTTAGAGAAACGCTCTGGGTCGATACCCATGGTCTCTTTCCAGATACGTTCTGCCTCATCATCACTGTGGTGAACGGTTACCCATAGACGCTCTTTTGGAAGACCCAAGGTTTCCGTTAAGAAGGTCCAAGCAAATCGAATAGCATCTTCTTTAAAGTAATCACCAAAGCTGAAGTTACCCAACATTTCAAAGAAAGTGTGGTGACGCGCAGTGTAGCCTACGTTCTCTAGGTCATTGTGTTTACCACCGGCACGAACACAACGTTGCGAGGTTGTTGCTCGAGAGTAGTTGCGTTTATCGCTACCCAGGAATACGTCTTTAAACTGAACCATACCTGCGTTGGTGAAAAGCAGTGTGGCATCGTTGCCAGGGATCAGTGGGCTTGAAGAAACCACCTCATGTCCCTGACTAGCAAAATAGTCCAGAAATGCGTTTCGAATTTCAGCACTGGTCATCTTTTTCATAGAATCAGCCGAGTCTCTATCATCTTAAATTGACACCAAAAGAACCGTACCTAAATTCATACAGGTACAATCTTGGCAAAATAGCGGGTAAGTATATACAAACTAGAGTGAAACTCGTAGGGGGTAGTGCGGGGGAATTGACCAAAATAACGGTGATTAGTCGAAATCGGGATCACTATTTTGATAGCGAAATGCGTATTCGATTTCACCATAGTTGAAACCACGTCCTGCCATATGCCTAAACCATTTGGCTTTCACTTTCATATCTTCAGGAGGCTCTTCACCAAATTTGCGTTTTAGATACTCAAGCGCGACCTGCTTAGGATCGTCTTTGCGACTATCTAATAACTCTTCGATTAATTGCTTAGAAATTCCTTTACGACTCAGATCGAAAGCAATCTTATTACCCCCTTGCCCCTGATCGGATTTCACTCGAATGTAGCTCTCTGCAAAGCGGCTATCAGATTGATACCCCTCTTCAACAAGGTAAGTTAACACCCTCTCTACGAGTTCAGGTTCTTCACATCTTTTTGCAAGACGCTCACGTAATTGACTCTGCGAATACTCTTGCCTAGCTAAATAACTGAAGGCAAAGGACCTCAGCTCGGATTCTGTTTCTATAGGTCTCTTTTGTCGTTTTTGCATAGACATAAAAAAGGGGCCGAAGCCCCTCTATTCAGTGATTAAAATTCTAACTCTGCATTAGTTTCAGAACCTTCATCACCTTTTTCAGGCTTGGCTGGTACAGATAGCAACTCTTTACGAATTTGTGACTCAATTTCGTTAGCGATCTCTGGATTTTCTTCCAGGAACTTGGCTGCATTCGCTTTACCCTGCCCGATCTTATCGCCATTGTATGCGTACCAAGCACCACTCTTATCAATCAGCTTTTGCTGCACACCTAGGTCGATTACTTCGCCCATGTGATAGATACCTTTGCCGTACATAATCTGGAATTCTGCTTGGCGGAATGGCGGAGCAACTTTGTTTTTAACAACTTTTACACGAGTCTCGTTACCGATAATCTCATCACCCTGCTTCACCGCACCAGTTCGGCGAATATCCAAACGAACTGAAGAGTAAAACTTAAGTGCATTACCACCCGTAGTCGTCTCAGGGTTACCAAACATGACACCGATTTTCATTCGAATCTGGTTGATGAAGACTAGCAAACAACCTGACTGTTTAACGGTACCCGTCAGTTTACGCAGTGCTTGAGACATCAAACGTGCTTGCAAACCGACGTGCGAATCACCCATATCACCTTCAATTTCAGCCTTAGGCGTCAATGCAGCAACCGAATCGACAATGATCACATCAACAGCGCCCGAGCGAGTTAGCATATCGGTAATTTCAAGTGCTTGTTCACCTGTGTCTGGCTGAGACACAAGAAGCGAATCGACATCAACACCAAGTTTCTCAGCATAAATTGGATCTAAAGCGTGTTCAGCATCCACGAATGCACAAGTTTTACCCTGTTTTTGAGCTTCAGCTATCACTTGCAGGGTTAGTGTTGTTTTACCAGAGGACTCTGGACCGTAGATCTCTACAACACGACCGTAAGGAAGACCGCCTATACCTAGGGCAATATCCAATCCTAGTGAGCCAGTTGAAACTGCAGGGATAGCCTCACGAGGCTGCTCACCCATGCGCATGACTGCGCCTTTACCGAACTGTCGCTCTATTTGTGAGAGTGCTGCGTCTAATGCTTTCTTACGATTCTGATCCATGAGAAATTCCTTGAGCTGTCTACTGGCTAACTACTGTATTAATAACCAGTATTAAAGCACAGGTAAAAAATATGTCAAACAGGAATACGAAAATAATTTCACAAACGCTCTAAGAGCCCCGTAATAGCTGCATTTATGGTCGCCTGCCGAATTACGGAACGATCTCCATCGAACTTAAAACAGCGCGCTTCTGACTGTTTATTAGGTATCTTCCAGGCAATCCATACAGTACCGACAGGCTTATCTTTACTACCACCAGTGGGACCAGCTATACCAGTCACAGCGACCGCCAAATCCACGCCCTCTTGATTTGCCGCCCCTTCAGCCATCGACTTAGCAACGGGCTCACTTACTGCACCCCACTGATCAATCAATTCGTTTGGAACACCCAATAAACGCTGCTTAGCTTCATTGGAGTAGGTAACTAGACCACTATCAAACCACTGTGATGAGCCCGATATATCAGTGAGCGCCTGAGCAATACCACCGCCGGTGCAAGACTCTGCCGTCGCCATCATTAATCGTGCATCAATCAGCTTTTTAGCCAACAGATCAATTTGCTTATTCATCACTCTTCACAGTCAAAGCTTTCATTAAAATTTATTGTTCTCGTCACTCGATAATCAAACAGATTCAAGTAGAATCTGATCTTTAGCTCGCTTTAATAATTGTAAATTTTATGTCCAATAGTCCACAAGATCTTTCCCAGCACACGCCAATGATGCATCCGGTTGTATTGATACATAAATCAATAATTTAAATACACACAAATATTTATACTATACCAAATGCTACACTAATATGCAGCTCAGGCCTGAGTTGCATCCCACCCAATCGCTAAAGAGTTTAACTTAAGAGCACCAGAGCCAATCCCCTGTGGCCACAAATATATTTATACGTAAAATGGGTTAGGTACTTTGCCAGATTCAACACCCCACCCCCATGGGGGAGTCCACTTTCATTTTGGGTCCCTATAACAATCTAGGTATTACTATTTCAGACGAACGAATTGAGATATTTTCATTTCTCGCTTAAGAGCAACTGAAAGCTTAATCCCATCAAAATCGGTCCAGTGAAAATTTAAATTTTTAGTCTGTCAAAAAAAAAGCCACCTATTAAGGTGGCTAAGACAACATTCACTAATGAAAAACTAGAAGGGATAAACTATTCCTTTCTCCATACTGCTGATCCATTTAGTAGTAGTAAATTCATCTAAATTAACTGGCCCGCCAATTCGACCAGCATCTCCAGAAGCCTTCAACCCACCAAATGGGACTTGGTATTCATTGTTTACTGTTTGATCGTTAACATGGATCATCCCTGCATCAACTTGATCTGCAATCATATTTCCACGAGCAGTATTAGCAGTATGTATAGATGCTGACAAACCATGCTCAGCTTGGTTTGCCAATGCAACAGCCTCTTGATCATTTGCAAATGTGATAATCGGTGCAACTGGACCAAAAATTTCTTCTTTGAAGATTGGCATTTCAGTGGTTACATCAATCATGACGGTTGGAGATATTTTCAAACCGTCCCTAGTACCACCACAAATAACTTTTGCCCCCATAGCAACAGAATCATTTATTAACTTCATAACTCTATCAGCTTGGCTTGAATTAATTAGGGGGCCCAAGTGACACTGCTCAGAATGCGGATTACCAACATACAATGCTTCAGCTCTAGCTTTAAGTGCCGAGGCGTAATCCGATGCTTTTGATTCGTGCACTATATGTCTACCCGCTTGCATACAAATCTGTCCTTGGTGCAGAAATGCTCCCCATGCGCCACAAGATGAAGCAGATTCAAGATCAGCATCATCGAGAACGATAAATGCATTATTACCACCTAATTCAAGAGATGTTTTCTTAAGGTTTCTTCCACAAGTAGCCGCAATCTCCTTGCCGACGAGAGTAGAACCTGTAAATGCAATCATCCCAACATCACTATTATCAACAAGCGCAGCGCCGACATCCCCAGCGCCATATGCTACCGTCACTATCCCTTCTGGCAAGCCAGCCTGCTCAAGTAGTTTCTGGATTAATAGACCGCCTGTAATGGAACTTTGTGGATCCGGCTTAATGATTACAGCATTACCCATTGCAATCGCTGGAAGCACAGCTCTCAGAGAGAGTAGTAACGGGAAGTTCCAAGGTGATATAACACCTACAACACCTATTGGTACTCGCACTCGCTTATTCGTTCTACCAGGCATGTTTGATGGGTAAATTTCACCAGAAGGCATCATAGTCATGGCTGCACACATATGTGTTTGATCAATACTAGCCTGCAATTCCCACTGAGATTTAGGAACAATTGACCCACACTCTCTTGCGTTCCAAGAGTGAATCAGATCCGCATTTTGCTCAAGCAAATCAGCAAACTTTCTTAGAATCTTAGCTTTACTGTCAAAATCAATAGCAGACCATTTAACTTGTGCCATCTTAGCAGTTACTACCAACCCAGCTACTTCAGATGCAGTAGCAGCTTGAAGCGTTCCCAATGATCTTCCAGTAGCAGGTTCTAATAAGTCGAAGCTAGGACCAGTAAATCCAGTTTCGAAAGCAAGATTGAACTCTTCATTTTTAATTTCTGTGAATTCCATTTTTTCCACCTTAACTTGGGTTGGCTTCAATAATTTTGTCAGCAATGTAAGAAGCAAGCGCATACACTGTCTCCGATGGGTTATAACCGATTGAAGTTGGTAGCAAGCTCGCATCGGCCACATAAAGCTTTTTCACATCATGCGTTTCACCAAATTGATTAACTACAGTTTTTGCTGGATCAGCACCCATTCGACAAGTACCTTGAGGATGGAAAGATGTGTATCTGTAGCGGGCAGGTTCATTTACCAGCCCATCTATAACAGAATCTATCTCGGATTCACTGTTGATAAGTGTTTTATCTGATGTCGGCAAATATAAATACTTAGCACCAGCAGCAAACAAAATTCGAGCATTATGCTTAAGTCCCAGTTTCATTCCCTCGAAATCTTGGTTATCGACATCGTATTTAATTTCTTTGTAGCCCTTCTCAATAGTTACTTCACCAACATTTTTATCATGAATCAGAGTAATTAAGCGGATCGTATTTCTATACCTCTCCATATAATTCATATAAGGCTTACCTGTTCCAGGCTCCGCCTGAAATGATGCTTCCACAGGCTCCTGAACCGCATTCAAAAGGATGTAACCACCTTTGTCCGGCAGAGTGTTTGTATCAACAAACAAACTATGAGTTGCACCATGAAAATCATCAACTTGCTCGTCAAATACTGCGGTAACAGACATTGAGGGATGACATGCAAAGTTTTTGCCTACTTGTCCGCTAGAGTTAGCGAGGCCTGATTGTTGAAGAATTATAGGAGAAGCAACTGGACCAGCAGCCAAAACTACAATTGGAGCACTAACTTGAACTTCTGCCTTCACTTCACCCGTTTTTGGATCTACAACCTCGGCAAGCACCCCTGATGCAGAACCATTTTGGGTTAAGATTTTTGACACGCGAGTATCTGCGTATATTTCTGCCCCATGATTACAAGCCCAAGGTAAGTAGGTAACCAACATTGACTGTTTCCTATCACTTTTACATCCAGAGAAGCAAAAACCAGATAACGAACAATCTTTGATATTACGATGAGCAGGACCTCTAACCATTCCAAGCTTATCGATGCCTTTGCCAATTAGTTCTGCACCAGCGCTTGTTTCATGACTTTTGACTTGAGTGATCGATAAGTTACTTTCAACTTTCTCAAAATAGGGCGCCATCATCTCAGATGTTAAATTTGTAAGACCAAACTCATCCGCCCATAACTTTAAATAATAATCTGGGGTTCTGAAACATAATGCAGCATTAACGACGGTTGAACCGCCAACACAACGTCCTTGGAGAACAGTAATATCGCCGCTTGTATTAGACTGACCACCTTCATCCTGATACAAGGTACCCATTGCTACGGCCATCATTTCTTGAAATTGAGATGATGGAACATAAGGACCTGCTTCAAGAACAATAACTTTCTTGCCGCTTTTAGCTAGCTCATAAGCGTTAATAGCGCCACCCGCACCAGAGCCGATTATGACAGCATCAGCTTTAAGATTGAGTGAACCCACAGAAATGTCTGCAGCTGTTTTGATATTTAGAGTATTTGCAGTTGTCATATGTCACCTCAAACTTTTGGCTCTGGAGCATTACCGTAAATTTTGATTCCAGCTTTATCTGTAACCGGCCCGTCATAACCCAACGGGGCCCAAGTATTAGGGATTGCCCAATATGCTAGAACTGTAAGTTTTTTTAGCCCCATAGCTAAAGCTCGATGAGGAATTTGATCTGAGCCTGACCAATCATCAATAAACCTAGCTGCTTTCGATTCAGATAATTCAACAAACTCTGATCCAAATTGATCTTTTGTAGCGCTGTTAAAGTAACCGATTCCGCCCCTAAGACCCTGACGAATATGAGGTGCCATACCCGCAAGTAATGCTCCTTCGATAGTTGCAAGGACTGGTAGGGTTGAAGGATCAACAAGATTCGTTCCTTGTGTAGGCAGGCAGACTTGGATTAACTTCGAAAATACCTTCTTCTCGAGGTCATCCATTTTATTTTCATCTGTCAATATTCCAGCACTTACTGGGATCAACGGTAGAACTGCAGCAGCAGCTGCAATTGATGTTAGAGCCTTCAAAAAAGCTCTTCGGTTGAGAGTTGTATCAATCATTGGTACTCGTCCTATTGTTTTTATTAGCTATGTAAAACATCTAATAAAAAGCATAACGCGTGCCAATTTTTAAAAAAATATAAAAAACAATAACTTAAAAAATTACACAGCAAGACTAATTCATAAACTGTTTCAATTTGATACAGTTTTCACGGCCCAAGTGTTTCTCTGTGAAACAACCTCAATAGCCGTAACTTTTAATTTTTCTATAGAGAGTGGATCTAGAAATCCCCAAGATTTTAGCTGCATATGATAAATTCCCATCAGCTTTTTCAATTGCTGCAGAAATAAGGTTTTTAGTATTGTCTTCAAGATGCAATTTATCTTCGGAATTATTGTGTTTCGATTTTTCCAACAAATTAAGGTACGACAATGGAAGGTCGTTTAAGCTTAATACGCAATCAGGTGGAACAATTGCATCCAACTGAATCAATAGATTTTTAAGCTCTCTGATGTTGCCGGGCCATTCGTGCTTCGTGAAGAAATCTGCTAATCCATCTGAAATTTTTCGATTTGAAGCAGATATATCGCTAAGAATACTTTCTGTTAGATGCAATATGTCATTGCGTTTTGCAAGGTTAGGTAGCTCTATACTTAACCCCTTAATCCTATAAAACAAATCGGCTCTAAATTTACTTTCCTTAACGCTCTGCTCTAAATCTATATTGGTTGCAGATATTAACTGAAAGTTTCCCAACAAAGGTTTTACACCGCCAACTGGGCGGTACTCACCGGACTCTAACAGTCTGAGAAGCTTAGACTGGATGAGTAAAGGCATATCCCCGATTTCATCCAGAAACAAAGTCCCACCATTTGCTTCACCAATTAATCCGGAACTTCCACTACTTAAAGCACCAGTGTAAGCACCTGGAACATACCCAAAAAGTTCAACCTCCAGCATATTTTCGGGAATAGCAGCGCAATTAATTGCAACAAAATTTCCATCTTTGAAGTGACTTTGGGAATGAATTTCTCTGGCAGCAACATCCTTACCGGTCCCAGACGCTCCAGTTAATAATATTGGCAACCGGGATATGACTTTGCCCGCGTTATGTAGCGAGAGTTTTAAATCTTCTTCTCGCATCTGATTTACTAAACGCGATTGAGGAGGCTTACATATTTCAGTTTGGTCCGAATTGAATTCAGATATCAAATTAAGGCCACGAATAGTCGAAGAATTTCGATTTTCAGTCTGTACAACTCCATACAAAACTATGTCATTTTTCAAAACCATTTCAAAGACACGTCCTCGCATCAAGCCAAAGTCGAGCACTTCAGAAAATGAAGTTTTAAAAATATCTTCAAACGAAGCATTTTTTAAATTAAGTTTTTGATATATGAACTTTTTAGCTATTTCGTTAGCTCCCACAAGGCTTTGTGAGTGATCAAAAGATAAAACCAAATTACTAGGATCGCCCCAGTTAGTTGGATTGATCGATAGTTCAATAACCAATGACTCAGGAATTTGTTTTATGATTTGATTTTGAATAGTTTGGGCCGTTGATTTCAGAAGATAAAGGATTGAACTATCCACAATTGGGGACTCGTGCGTTATATCCAATGCCGCACAAACATGTCCTTTTTCATCCAGAATTGGTACCGCAGCGCAATTAAATTGCTCATGCGCTTCATTGAAATGCTCACCACCAAAAACTCTAACTAGAGATTGAGAATGAATTGCACATGACATAGCAGTTGAGCCCACTTTGTTCTCAGATAGAACTATACCCTCTTGGAAAGCACTATTAATCGCTAAGTTTGTATTTGATTTACTTTTAATGGCCCTCAATGATCTACATTTTGTATCTGTAAGCATGAGTGACCAACCAGCTGGAGAAACAGCTTGTGCAAGGCGATCGATATGCACATTGGCAATTCTAAGAAGATTGAGGTTTTTATCTCTAATAGATTCAAATTCGAAACCCTTTAGAATCTCGTAATCTAAGGAAGCATTCATCGATAAAGCGCCATTCGCACACCGCATCCACGAGTCCAATATAGGGTGATGAACACCATGTATTTTATCAAATGCGCCGTTCTGAAATAGCTCCCGATTTGTTTGGATTAGAGACCCCATTTTGAATCCTTATATTTTTATTTTAAGTCCAAGACTACCCAAAAATTCTTAGCAAAGAAACATAACTTTTCTTCATTTTTTTGCGAAAAAATCAAAGATAAAATGAGTCGCAAGGATCCAAAAAAGCACACCTGAACTCTTTTAACAGTCCTTTGCTCTTACGTAACAATTTCAAGACATCCCTAATCCAGAGCACTTGACCATCAAGCATAACTAAACAAATAAAAAATATAACTCATTGGAATATCTAAAGTAGTTAATCAATCAAAGCCTCTAATGCCACATTCATGCAGCCCTGACATTTACAGGCAGGGCAACCGATACCAATCGGAATTGGCTCAATAAACGGATCGCCAAAGTGGACACTCTGTACGGCACTAACGCACTGACTACAAGGTTGCTGTAGAGCCTCGACACGCCGCTTATCCATCTCCGCATTCCAGTGTGCTGATTCTGTTAAATAACGATCATTAAGCTCTTTCTGGCGATTCTTACGCCCCCACCAACCAGTACCTGGTTCAGGTCTTACAGGGCAATTTTCAGGAAAGTCATAGCTGCGATTCTCAATACTGCAACAAGCATCACAGGATACCGTGATAAACTCATTGGCCAGCAAACGGGTAGAGCCTTCACACACAGTTTTAGTGAAATCACATTTTGAGCATTGGAGTTTGAAGAGCTTTCCCATAATTTATTGCCCTGAGCTTAGTTTTTGATTGCAGTTGCAGCTTAAACAAGCTTGGAAAGTATATTTTAAGCAAGTTAAATCATACCAATCTCTAGCATAACAGCTTCTAACTCACGTAATTCTCGCAGTTTGTGCTTTCTGGCGTCACGTAGTGCACTAGTTTCTCTTCCGTGAACATATCGTGCGTTATCGCGGCGTTTCTTACCTTCTAATGTCTTAGCGCTAGTCGAACGACTCCCGTGAAACCTACAGTTGTTTTTGCCGCGCTCTGATGGGTTTCGGCATTGTTGCTTACTTCGCTTACTTACTGCTTGGCATCGTGGGCACGTTACTCGGCCACCAAGGGTTGTGATAGTGGGTTCCTTAATCATTTCGTAGTACCTCTTGGAAGGAAGCATGGTAGATGCAGGTTTGCAGGTTTATATGCCAATTTCTATTTCTTCTACTAAGAGAAAATTTGTAAGAGCTATTAGAAAACACCACTAAAACCTGCAAACCTGCACCACATGAGCTACCCCCCATTTGCCAATTTTTCAGTTAGCTCATCCTCAGCTACTTTTATACCAAGCCGATTACGATTATCAGGAGCAAGTTCATACCCATGTTCTTTTAACTTACGACCGAAACTTTTAGACGTCATACCTTTAAAGCCGTTACAACGACACCAGTTATCAAATGATTGATATAGGATGCTTGCTGGTGTCTTAAAAGTACTACCTATATCGCAGCACTCCATCAACCACTGATTCAGAACATCTTGATCATCCCGATACTCTTTCGTAGCCCCCAATAGCTGATTAGGGACCTCTAAACCTGACTTAACCCATGCTCCTACGCCACTTATAGCCCAGTTCAGAATACCAGCTGCTTCATTACGTAATTTCTGCTGAAGTTTTGGATCTACCTCTTGGTCTGTTATGACATGATTGAATGGTACCAACACCATTCGCCTCCACATTCCCTCACTGTTATCCGTGATGATAGGCTTATGATTACCAACCATTAGTAGTTTATGAGTAGGCGAGAAAGAAATCTCACTACTGTATAAAGGTCTAGCTGTAATTGTATCTCCGCCACTAAGTTCTTTAACCCTCGCATCATCGAGCATTCGCCCTTCTGTTGTCTCACTACAGTAGGCAAATCGCGCGCCCCTCAATTTCATGAGGTCTGGGCTAGCCTGTTGTGTGCTTCGAGTGTGTTTCATTAGTAATTCAGTCTGCAATTTCACTGCGTAATCACCCAGCAACCATCCAAGAAGCTCTATCAAAACAGTTTTGCCGTTGCGGCCAAGACCGTAAAAGAAAACAAATTTGTGCTCAATTACTTCGCCTGTTAAGAGATATCCGACATATCGTTGTATAAACTGCCTGACATCGTGATCAGGCAATACCTTGTTCAAGTACTTTAAAAAGAGAGGACAACTAGCTTCAGAATCGAATGAGACATTGGCACGCTTTGAAACCCTCAAACTGGGCTCACTCCGCAGCAATGAGCCTAACCGAAGATCGATAACACCGTTTTGAACCCCCAGTAAATATGGATCGGCATCGAAGTAAGTCGAGTTTGCCCACATGCCGTGTTCAACTCGCCCCAATTCAACCATCGAATTCAGTGCATTTTTCATGCTAACCCTGCGAATTTCAGTAGCTAAATCCGCAATCCCCTTGTTTTGAGGGTCTATCTGAGCGATAGCGTTCATCTGCGCATGAAGCGAGCATACAACGCTTTTGGCAGCCTCTATTACAACTGGAGGATCTACTTTCGACCACCCTGTTTGTTCATCGAACATCAAATAGATGTTTAAATCCTGAATATAAATTAGACGATCACGATACATGTCAGCGAATAGCTTACCGTTAGCGATATCGCCCTTGTGATTACCACTCGATGTTCGATTAACTAGCGATTTAGTCAGCACCTGTTGGTCGATAGAGCTTCTTTCAATTGCAACTGGCAAGGTTGATTCATAATCGAGCGGTATCCGATGATCCCAAGTATTCGACTGCTTTGCTTTAGCTACAAGGCTTTTCACTCCGAGACCCTCTGGGCGCTCTATACGTTCAGCTAAAGCCCTATCGAACCTCCTGTTACACTCATCGAAACTGTATTTTTCTGATGATGTACCTTGCAGAGCTCCCGAACTGTATTGATGAAACCATTCTCGACCTTCCTCACCATAGACTCTTGCAAGAGCATTCGCCGTATCAGACCAGTCTTGTTCATCATCAGGGTAAATATGCGCTAACACTCTGCTTAAGGATTCTTCTGTAAGTTTCGCGTAGTGGGTCGACTGTTTAGAAAGCTCAGCAGGTTCAAGTTTTTTAGAGGCCGTGTTTCTTAATCCCGAGCCTCCTGTTTCTTTTGCCCAGTCATCGAGATACCCAAGAAGCTTATCCATTCGCTGTTCAGATAAAAACGCTAGCTTTAGACAAGTATCCTCGCCATAGAATGGAATACCCGTTAAGGCCATGAATGAGCCTTGCGAAAACACTTCAATTTGCCTGTTTTTGTATTTCGATATGCCGGGATGACGAGCAGCAAATACTGAAGGACTAAAATCAAAAACCTCCTTGGTTCTAGGTGGGCGATCACTCAATATGAAAATCTTAAAACCCGTGCCTGAGGGACTTTCCTCCACATAGGCGTCTAGTTTGTTCACTAGGTCGCGAACGCCCGAATCAACTTCAGTCGAATCTATATCGGCGAATCCGTCGCCATCTAAACAATAAAGGTAATACTTATCGACTTCATTGACGGCAGTTGTCGCCAACCCTGATTTACCAAGAGAAATACCAACTCCAGTCCCCGCTCTATTTGCTAGATCAATTGTTTCATGCAGCTGATACCTGTTCTGATTCTCTAGGTGACTTACACGATCGCCATGGGAGTTAACTGGTGATTTTAACCACTTACCACTCTCGGACTTAAATCTGTTCCACAGCATGAAATCACGGCCGAAATAATCTAAGAAAACTTCGCTTAAAACATCTCCAGCAAATTCACTACTTGGTTCTATATGAACTGTTTCAATAGCCATCAATGAACCCCGCTCGCGCCGAATACGGTATTTTTGATTGGCTTAGGTGTCCAATGCCCAACCGTAATAATTTCATCGTATGGCCTAGCGCAATCTTCACAAATAACTGCATATGACTGCTTAAGATCTCTAGGCTTACGAATTGTAAGAACGACAGATGCTTGCGCATTACATCTATGACAGTTTTTATCACCATATCGCTGAGTGGCCTTGGCTATTTTTGTTCTAGAAATTTTCATCACAGCCCCCCAACTCTTCGATAAGTGACTTGATATCAGATTTACGCCATGCCCTACGTTTGGCAGAAACTTGAACAGATGAGGGATAAACCCCACTTTGAACGCATCGATAAAATGTAGCTTTAGATATTGGAATCAGATCAGGGATGATCTGTTCGATTGAAATGAAACCCGGCCCATCCAGACTGATAGGCACTGTAGTGTTTTGAGTCATGTTGCATCTCCCGATTAACAGAAGATACCCATCATAGGCATATTACCTACCCTCGCAACCAGTATTTCTCCAACCCACTGTTAACTTGTTAACACAAAGCATCAACGAAACTTTATCCAATAAAAACAAACACATAAGAACTACCTAATATATAAAAACCATATTTTTAATAAAAAATAATTCTATAAAAAACCAACTAAACCACTGTAATGATCGGATAGTTTTTTTAGCCACTCACGTTTTTCATCTAGGTATCTGTGCTGATTATAAAGACCACCGACACCGGGAAGTTTATGGTGGAGAACACCTTCTGCCACTTCGAAGGGACAGCCAATCGCTGCTAGTTGGCTACGTGCAGTTTTACGAAGATCATTAGGAGCCCAATCCTTTACTGGGCATACGGCTTTATCTGAATAGATTTTAGCCTTTGATCGGCCGGAATGAGCATACACCTCAACGCCCAAAACCTTTTGAGCTATATGCCCCCCGATTCGTGAGGGGAACCAATACCCACTACCTTTGCGTCTATTTACAATTTCTAACGCTCTACCCTCAAGCGGCACCCAGTGATCAGAGTGCTGCCTTTTCATTTCTGCCTTAGGGATAACAATCCACAAACCTTCCTCACGCTCATGTAACCACTCATCACGAAGTTTGCACACCTCTCCACTACGCAACCCAAGATAAAGTACTAGTGCTAATACATCGGCCACAGTATCAGAGTAATTATTTAGCCACGGTAATAGCTGGGATATCTCTTTAACATCAAGCGAACGCTCTCTTTTACCTTGAGTTAACTTCCCGCCCATATCAGTATTAATCAAGCAAGCCTTGTCTGTACGTCCGACATTAACTGCAAATTGCCATGCCCTGCGTAGCTCTTGCCGAAACACTCTTGCAACATCTGGAGCTCTATCAGCGATGTTCAGAATATGGTTGTGCAACAACGGCCCATTCGACTCAGATACTGCCATGGACTTCAACTTACCAAGATCACCTTCAAGCAACCTGCGCGTCTCACGTGCGCCTTTTAGCTGCCGATCCTTTTCAACTCGCTCAGTTAAGTAATCCTCAACCATATCACCAAACGTATAGACAGGTTTCACTCTCTCACTTTCAGCTAGGTATTGCTTAGCGCGCTCAGCCTCTGCGACAGATCTAGGGTCACAGTTAGTCTCTCTCAGCTTCCTCTGATTCAGAAATGCTGCCCGCGCCTCGGCTAGTTCCATACCGGGCCACGTACCTAGCTTTATCTGCTTTAGCTTATCTCCAGCCCGATAGCGATACGTCCAAGTTTTTGTCCCATTCGCATTAGCCCTAAGCCTCAAACCTTGATACGGATGTGTATCAGCCAAGATACCTGCTTTGTGATTCTTAACGGCGAGAGCAGTCAGTGGTTTCTTTGGAGTAGCATCTATACCGCTCGTTTGTTTGCGCGATTGAGTCGGCAGTTTTAGAATGTCAGCAGCCATCCTCACCTCCTTCTAGGTAGAGTGGTTAGCAGGCCCAGCGTTGCAGCGTTGGGTTTTGCGTAAATAAGTAGCTTAGGATTTAGTTTACTACACCAAGCACTATTTACTACACCAAATGCTACACTAACAACTGAGATTTAATGAAATCTCTTGAAATCCATTGAGACGCACCGAGACATCAAAACACTTAACGCAAACCGACAAATAACATATGAATCAAATAGTTAAAAACAAAAACATCAATAATAACACCGGTTTGCATATGCAAAATCTTTCCCAACACACTCCAATGATGCAACAGTATTTACGCATCAAAGCCGATCACCCACATGAATTTCTGTTCTATCGCATGGGGGATTTTTATGAGCTTTTTTATGACGATGCTAAACGAGCTGCCGAACTGTTAGACATATCGCTAACTGCACGTGGTAAATCTGGCGGTGAGCCCATTCCAATGGCCGGAGTCCCTTTTCATTCAGCCGAGGGCTACGTCGCCAGACTGGTTAGACTGGGTGAGTCCGTTGTCATTTGCGAGCAAGTTGGTGATCCAGCCACCAGTAAGGGGCCGGTTGAGCGTCAAGTTGCTCGAATCATCACACCTGGCACATTGACAGACGAGGCGTTTCTAGAGGAACGTCGTGATAATCTTTTAGCCGCCATTTATGAGCATAAAAATCGATACGGCCTAGCTGTATTGGACATTAGCGCAGGGCGCTTTCATGTATCTGAACTCGACAATTCAGCATTCGCCCACTCCGAAATCGAGCGACTAAAGCCTGCAGAGCTGCTTGTCTCAGATGAGCTTGCTGAGCAAGAGTGGATCCAGTCGCTTCGCGGCCTTGGCCTGAGGCGCCAGCCACCTTGGGCATTTGAGATAGAGACCGCACATCGAATTTTAAACGAGCAATTCAAAACTCGAGACCTAGTGGGGTTTGGCTGTGAAGGCATGTCACTTGCTATTGCGGCGGCTGGCTGTTTAATGCAATACGCTAAAGATACTCAGCGAAGCGCTCTACCCCACGTCAACAGTTTAATCGTAGATAAGGGTAACGAGGCGGTTCATATCGACGCCGCTACACGCAAAAATCTTGAGATCGATATCAACCTTAATGGTGGTAGCGAGCAAACCCTGGTCTCTGTTTTAGATAGAACTAAGACTCCCATGGCCGCCAGAATGCTGCGCCGATGGCTGCACAGACCCCTTCGCAGTATCACTGTTCTACAGGAAAGACAGCAAGCCATTCAGTGGATGCTGGATCAGTTCCGTTTTGAAGCCTTTGACGATGTCATGCGCTCAATTGGCGATATAGAGCGAATTCTGTCACGTGTTGCTCTGCGCTCAGCTCGACCAAGGGATCTAGAGCGTCTCAAATTGGCACTGAATGCGCTACCAGACATCCAAGAATTACTGACAGATTGCGAAGGCAATCGACTCATCCACCTCAAACAGGCTGTCTCTTCCTTTCCGGATCTAGCCTCGCTTTTGAGCCGAGCTATTAAAGTGAATCCTCCCGTTGTCATTCGTGAAGGCGGTGTCATTGCCAGTGGCTACGATGCTGAGCTTGATGAGCTTCAGGGCCTGAGTGAAAACGCAGGTAGCTATCTAATTGACCTCGAGGAACGTGAACGAGTTCGCACAGGCATCGCCACACTTAAGGTTGGCTACAATCGCGTGCACGGCTACTTTATTGAGGTCGGTAAAGCCCAACAGTTTGAACCTCCAGTAGAGTATCAACGCCGTCAGACTCTTAAGAACGCAGAGCGTTTTATAACACCGGAACTTAAAGAGTTTGAGGATAAAGCACTTAGCGCGAAAAGCCGTGCATTGGCCCGCGAAAAAGCCCTCTATGATGAGCTGCTCGATCTACTTGCCGAACAGCTTACTCCTCTTCGTTCATCAGCCGAGGCACTGGCAGAGTTAGATTTGCTACGCAACCTCGCTGAACGCGCCTCTACTTTGGAATACAGCTGCCCAGCTTTGATTAATTCGGCTAGTTTAAGGATTACTGAAGGTCGCCACCCTGTTGTTGAACAGGTGTTAGACACGCCCTTTGTCGCCAACAATGCCGAACTCAATTCAGAACGACAGATGCTGATGGTGACCGGTCCAAATATGGGTGGTAAATCCACCTATATGCGACAAATAGCCATCATTACCTTAATGGCTCAGATTGGCTCCTTTGTTCCGGCCAGCAGCGCGGAAATTGGCATCGTCGATCAAATCTTCACTCGAATGGGTAGCTCCGATGACCTGGCGGGCGGACGCTCTACCTTCATGGTTGAGATGACCGAAACGGCTAACATACTGCATAACGCAACAGAGCGCTCTTTAGTTCTAATGGATGAGGTAGGAAGAGGCACAAGTACATTTGATGGCCTATCACTTGCATGGTCCGCAGCAGAGTATTTAGCTAAAGAGTGTAAGGCTCTGACGCTATTCGCAACCCACTATTTTGAACTAACACAACTATCAGAGCTTATTGACGGCGTCGTCAATGTGCACTTAACGGCTGTTGAACATAACGACCATATTGTCTTTATGCATGAGGTCCAAGAGGGGCCTGCAAGCCAGAGTTACGGTCTGCAAGTTGCTCAATTGGCAGGTGTACCTCGCTCAGTGATTCAAAGTGCCCGATCAAAACTGATTCAGCTCGAAGAGGGGAGCCAATCTCAACCTCTTACTTCAACCAGCCTCAAAACAGCTGGAGCGGCATCACCACAACAAAACGATCTCTTTATCGCTCCTATTCCATCTGAGAGCGACTTAAAGTTAAAAGCATTGGATCCTGACTCACTCACACCTAGAGAGGCATTGGACCTAATCTATGAGCTCAAACAGTTAGTTGAGAAATACTGATCCGCTTAATCTATACTCAATAGAAAGCTGATGGGAGGTAACACATGACGTTTATCGTGACCGAAAACTGTATCAAGTGTAAGTATACGGATTGTGTCGATGTGTGCCCCGTGGATTGTTTTTACGAAGGCCCCAATTTCTTAGTGATACATCCTGATGAGTGTATCGATTGCGCACTGTGCGAACCTGAATGCCCTGCTCAAGCTATTAAACATGAGGATGACCTTCTCCCACAGGAGGATATCTACTACAAACTCAATGCCGAACTGAGTGAGCAGTGGCCAAACATCCGTTACCGGAAGGCACCACTCTCTGATGCTGAAGAGTGGAATGGAAAAACCGACAAGCTAGCGTTACTAGAGCGTTAGCTACAGCCTAAACAGCGAATCGACGTTAAGACCATTCTCTAAACAGATCGCTCTAAGCTTTTTGAGTCCTTCCACCTGAATCTGTCGTACCCTTTCGCGAGTCAGGCCGATTTCATTACCCACCATTTCCAGGGTCTGAGCATCAAAACCACGCAAGCCGAAGCGTCGAGAGATAACCTCGCAATGTTTTTCTGGAAGCGTGCCTATCCAATATTCTAGATTCTTGTGAAGGTCTTCATCGGCGTTATGGTCATCGGGGGACTTAACATTTTCATCCGAAATGGCTTCCGTTAGCGATCGACCATCCTCTGTTGCCACAATATCCAAAGACCCAACGCGTTGATTCAACCGCATAATCTTTTCAACATTCTCCAGAGGCTCATCTAGATGACGAGCCACATCTTCTGGGGTCGGCTCACGATCCAGTGTAAGAGAGAGCTCACGTGCAACGCGAAGATAGTTGTTCAACTCTTTAAGAATATGGATGGGTAGACGTATGGTTCGCGTCTGGTTCATGACCCCACGTTCAACCGCTTGGCGAATCCACCAAGTGGCATAGGTGGAAAAACGAAAGCCTTTTTCAGGGTCAAACTTTTCTACTGCACGAATAAGTCCAAGATTACCCTCTTCAACGAGATCCATCAGTGATAAGCCGCGATTTTGGTAACGACGCGCAATGTTAACCACCAACCTCAGATTAGCCTCGATCATTCGCGCACGGGATTTCATGCACCCCTCTTGTTGGATCGCTCTACCCAAAGATTTCTCTTCATCGGGCGTCAACAGCGAGGCAGCACCAATTTCATTGAGGTAGAGTTGGGTCGAGTCCAGCTGACCTGCTGAGATTAAATCTTCATGAGCGACACCGTCTTTACCACGACGAGAGTCGACGACTGTCTCATGCTCATTTTGATTATTATTCTGTTCGCCATCTAAAAGATCTAAATCATCTGACAACTCATCATTGAACTCAATCTTGCTGTCTGAATTCATACTGCACTCACTTCATCAAGCTATTGGGTGAGGGCTTGTTGAAACGTTCGGGCTATCGTTTGGGTAGATAGCGCAACGGATCAACCGGCTTACCGTCTTTTCGAATCTCAAAGTGAAGCATGGGAACCGTTGCTCCGCTGCTTCCAAGCTCAGCAATCACTTGCCCCGCTTTTACCTGCTGATTCTCTTTAACCAGAATTTTACTGTTGTGCGCATAGGCACTCAAAAACTCTTGGCTATGACTGATAATGACAAGATTTCCGTATCCTAGCAAACCGCTGCCGGCATATACCACCTGCCCAGGTGCTGCTGCTTTAACTGCATCACCCAGTTTGCCAGAGATATCCAAACCTTTATTGCCACCCTCTTTAGCTGAATACCTAGCAAGAATCTTGCCAGAATGTGGCCAACCCCAAGAAAAATTTGTCACGACTGGCGCAACTCTCTTTTTAGGTGATGGGGTTTTGTTGACTGATTGCTTAGCAACCGCTCTAGAGGGGGGCTTTGAAGGAGTAGCAACAGGGCTGCCTTGAGTTTTTAAAACCTGGCCGGCGTATATTAGATCTTTATCTTTAATGCCATTGATTGCTGCCAATCTTCTGTGATCGATCCCTAATTTAAAGGCGATACCAATCAAAGTATCACCCGATCGAACACGATACTCACCCGCACCGATGGTGGGTCGCTGAAGACCTAGTGACTGATCTGAAACTGGGGCATACCCTGTGCTACAAGCAGAGAGAAGTAGCGCAAATGCAAGTAAAGCAGTGAGCCGCAAACAGTTAGCCTCTCGATGGCAGTCTATCGATTAACAGAACAACCGCTAAGCCAAACAGCATCAATAGAATGGCCAACACTAGTTGAGATGGTTCACCCGTAAGATCTGTAAAGGCTGTTGGGGTAACATTCTGCTCCACGAGCGGCACCTGATGCCCTTTAGAGTTGATGGTGTAAGAGAGTGTGTACTTCCATGGCCACACCTTATTGAGTGAACCCAGCAAAAAACCTGACAACAGCGCTAAAGTCATTGAGCGATAATGATTGAAAGCCCAACTCAATACTCGAGAAAACGCCAATAAACCAGAGGCCGCACCAGCGGCAAACAGTGCGATAACAGCAAAATCAAACTCTTTAATCGCTGTCAGAATGGTCGTATACATCCCTAATAGAAGCAGAATAAAGCTACCTGAGATACCTGGAAGAATCATGGCACAGATGGCAATCATCCCTGCAAAAAAGACCATCAGCGCCGAATCAGGCACACTACTGGGCGACATGGAGGTCAACAAATAGGCCAACACCGCGCCAAGAACAAAGACGGACATCCGATTGGCGCACCAACCTGCAACATGACGAGCCACACTCCATGTTGACGCAAGAATCAAACCAAAGAAGAACGACCACAACAGAACCGGGTACTCGTCTAGGAGAAACAGAACCGTCTTCGCCAATAAGATGATACTGAGCGCGATACCGGCTACAAGGACCAACAAGAAGGTTCCGTTAACCTGTTTCCAGGCAGCCACTAAGCCTTTCTTAAAAAGAACATTCAGTGCTTTCAAATCGAAGCGACGAATCGAGTGAATGAGCTCTTCATAGATACCGGTAATGAAGGCAATAGTTCCACCTGAAACACCAGGAACAGCATCAGCCGCACCCATCAACATCCCTTTCAATAACAACTTAAAATATTGAAACGCTGTGCGCTGCTTATTTAAATGATCCATTGTCTATTAACTTACCAACCCATTGAGTAGAGGAACAAACTTAACCGGCTCTATCACTTTGGTCTCAAAATGCGAATCACTGCGTCGCAAAATGCGAACCAGTTTTTGCTCTTCATCTCCAACAGGGGCCACTAAAACGCCACCCACCTTCAATTGCTTCTTCAAAGATTCAGGAATAACTGAGGGGGCTGCCGTTACCATAATGGCATCAAACGGTGCCTCATGCTCGAGCCCCATTCCACCATCAGTGTGAAAAAGAGAGACATTACTCAATCCCAAGTAGCCCAGTACAGATGCAGCTCGCTCTTGTAACGGAAGAATTCTTTCTACACTGAAAACCTGCTGACAGAGCTGAGCAAGAACTGCTGTCTGATAGCCAGATCCCGTGCCAACTTCTAACACCTTATCTTTAGCACCAAACTCCAACAGCAACTCGCTCATTCTAGCGACAGTGTAGGGTTGAGAGATGGTTTGGTTATATCCAATTGGCAGCGCGGTGTCTTCATAGGCTTTATGCGATAGCGCTTCATCAATGAAGAGATGACGGGGCGTTTCAACGATCGTCTCTAATACCGCTTTATCGGTGATCCCTTGATCCTGCAAGCGATTGAGAAGCCTCTCTCTTGTTCGGCGTGAAGTCATTCCGATCCCTTCACGTAAAAGCTGTTGGGACACTATTACTGCTCCAACCAATCAGCCACCTGATCAAGATCAGAGTAGCGAGTCATATCCAGCTGCAGAGGGGTGACCGCAACATAGCCATTTTCAACCGCATAGAAATCGGTACCTTCAACACGATCTTTGGCTTCACCGACGGCGGCAATCCAATAGCGAGTTCGACCTCGTGGGTCTTGAGTAGGTAGTGGCGGTTCGCCAGCACTGCGGTGGCCCAAACGGGTAATTTGCACACCCTTTAATTGATCCATAGGGAGATCAGGAACATTCACATTAATGACGGTTCTCGGTGCAACCTTCAAGGATTCAATATTCGCGACCAGATCAGCCACTACCTGTGCGGCCGTTTCATAGTGTTTAGGGTGAAAATTGCAGGTCGATACTGCTATAGGTGGTAGTGTCAAATGACGACCTTCGGTTGCCGCAGCGACGGTACCTGAATAGACAATATCGTCACCCAAGTTTGCACCCGCATTGATACCGGAAACGACGATATCAGGGATATCACCATCTGAGAAAATCCCAGAAACCCCTAAATGCACACAATCGGTTGGCGTTCCATCGACTCCAAAATAACCACTACTATGCACAATTGCATCAAGAGGACGATCCAAGGTTAACGAGTTACTAGCACCGCTTCTATTACGATCAGGTGCTACAACCGTACAGCGGTGACCTGCCTCTTTTAGACGTTCAGCAAGAACCCGCAACCCCGGTGCGTAAACACCATCATCATTGGAAACCAAAATATGCATCTAGTTATCTCTTATCTATTATTGGCTCAATCCTAAGTGGAAAGGGTTACCAGACACACAGCTCACGCAAAACACTCGTGGCAAACGAGCCTGATGGAAGAGAGAAACTGAGTTTTACGACCTGTTCCTCTAGCACTTCCACATGCAAATCTCTTGGGACCAATCGCATACTGCGACGCTCTTGTCTAAGCCCAAGCGTTTCCAACCCCTCAGATATTTGAGGATACCCCGCGACGACCGACTTTTCTATCATCTGAGCCTTATCCAGGGAGTATAATTCGCCTTTACCCCACATCGGCGCAGTCAAATGCAGATCGCACTGATCGAAACGGGCTTTTTGATCAGGATCATTAGCGTCGTAACGATGAACTTTTTGCGTGAAGTCTTCGATCAAGACATCCCCATCGAGAGGGCTATCCCAGGTGCCTTGATCTATACGAGTGGAGATCACTCGATTGAATAGATAGGAACGCAGTGCCGAAATGTACATGCTGCGTTTGTTGCGCTGACGTTCAACCAACTCACCCGACAGGATAGCCAATCCTGAGTGAAGATTACCGAACGACTGACCAAATCGCTGCTCACCAAAGTAGTTAGGAACCCCTGATTCAAGAGAAGTCGCTTTATGCAGAAGTCGATTTACATCAGAGACCTCTCTGAGGGTAATCTCAAATCGGTTACCCTTAAGATGACCGAGTTTAATCTTGCGACGATGTTTACTCGACTTGAGAACATTGATCGTATCACCACCGAATAACGCCCAGTTAAGCACACGTCGAGATCCGGGCAGATGGACACTGAACCACTGCTCAGTTACGGCATGGCGATCTTTTTTACCTGCGTAGGCCACATCTCTGGGGCTGACCTGGCAGAAGTTAGCTAGCTGACGCGCCACCCAATCGGTGTTTTCACCGCGTTTCTGAATGTATAGGTAGTGATGTTCGCCTTCACCCTCTGGTTCATACCCCAAATCTTCAACAACACGAAAATCCTCTGGTGCAGAACGAAGCTGTGCCTTCACATCGGGTTGGCCGTTCACATAGCTGAAAGGCTCTACAACAAATTCAGTCACTATCCATCTCCGATGGTGTCAAAGGCTTAACCACCTGATAAAAAGTCTCCTCTTTACCAATCATTCCCATTTCAGATCGGGCTCTCTCTTCGAGTGCTGACAAGCCGCGTTTTAGATCTTGCACTTCAGCTTCCAGCTCTGAGTTTCGCTCCAACAGCCTCTGGTTAATCTTGCGCTGCTCTTCAATATCGCTCTGTACCTGCCAAATTTGAGGCAAGCTTGGCTCTCCGAACCAGAGTCGATACTGAAGCGCCACTGCCATTAGGAGCAGAATTAACCAAAACCAACGCAAGCTGTTTTTCTCCACAAAAAAAGGGCCTAAGGCCCTTTTATATCATGTTTCTATTAACCCTGGCCTTTAATCTCAACTAGGCCTCGGTATGCTGCTGCAGCACCCAACTCCTCTTCGATACGAATGAGGCGGTTGTACTTAGCAACACGGTCCGAGCGACAAAGTGAACCGGTCTTAATTTGCCCAGCGGCTGTTCCCACTGCAAGGTCAGCAATGGTTGTATCTTCAGTTTCGCCAGAACGGTGTGAGATGACTGCCGTGAAGCCAGCATCCTGAGCCATTTTAATCGCATCCAAGGTTTCAGACAGTGAACCGATCTGGTTGAACTTAATCAAGATCGAGTTACCGATGCTCTGTTCGATACCACGAGATAGAATCTTAGTGTTGGTTACGAATAGATCGTCACCAACTAGCTGAACCTTATCGCCGATCTTGCTTGTCAGGCTCGCCCAACCATCCCAATCAGACTCATCCATGCCATCTTCAATAGAGACAATTGGGTAGTTTTCAGTCAATGCTTTAAGGTAGTCACCGAATCCTTCTGAATCAAACTTCTTACCTTCACCCGCAAGATCGTACATACCCTCTTTGTAGAACTCAGAGGAGGCACAGTCTAGTGCCAGAGTGACATCTTTACCCAACTCGTAACCTGCGTTAGCGATCGCCTCTTTAATGACAACCAGTGCCTCTTCATTAGACGCAAGGTTTGGCGCAAAGCCACCTTCGTCACCAACCGCTGTATTAAGGCCTTTAGCTTTAAGCACCGCTTTTAACGCGTGAAAAATTTCAGCACCGCAACGAAGCGCTTCGGCAAAACTTGATACGCCAACCGGCTGCACCATGAACTCTTGGATATCAACGTTGTTATCCGCGTGCTCACCACCGTTCAAGATATTCATCATTGGCACAGGCATAGAGTAGCGACCTGGAGTACCATTGATCTCTGCGATGTGTTGATAAAGTGGAATGTTTTTAGCTTGCGCAGCCGCTTTTGCAGCAGCAAGTGAAACAGCAAGAATGGCGTTCGCACCAAATTTGCTCTTATTCTCTGTACCGTCAAGCTCAAGCATCTTGTTATCCAGAGCGCGTTGATCAGTCACATCCATGCCAACTAGGGCATTTTTGATTTCGCCGTTCACAGCAGCAACCGCTTTAAGCACGCCTTTGCCTAGGTAGCGAGATTTATCACCATCACGTAGCTCTAGTGCTTCACGTGAACCGGTTGATGCACCCGATGGCGCACAAGCAGATCCCATGATGCCGTTCTCAAGAACAACGTCCGCTTCAACCGTTGGGTTACCACGTGAATCCAATACTTCACGTGCTTTGATGTTTGCAATTGTAGTCATTTCCCTAACTCCTAATTAGCTGTTCGCTTGGTACTCAAGCGCAGCGCCAATAAATCCTTTAAATAGACCGTGTCCATCACGTGGCGTAGAGGTAAACTCTGGGTGGAACTGACAAGCCACAAACCACGGATGATCTGGTGCCTCCACAACCTCTACTAATTCTCCATCCGTTGAACGACCTGAGATAACAAGCCCGGCAGCTTCTAGCTGTGCAACGTAATTATTATTCACTTCATAACGATGGCGGTGACGCTCAACGACCTCAGTTGAGCCATAGGCTTCAGCAACATGCGTGCCCGCTTTAAGATGACATAGCTGAGCACCTAGACGCATAGTGCCACCTAGATCTGAATCGTCAGTACGCTGTTCAACTTCACCGGTGTGATCCGTCCACTCAGTAATCAAACCGATAACAGGGTGTTCAGCTTCTGTGTTGAACTCCGACGAGGTTGCACCCGCCAAGCCCGCAACGTTACGTGCATACTCAATAACAGCAACCTGCATGCCTAGACAGATACCTAGATAAGGGACTTTGTTTTCACGAGCGTAACGTACCGCCTCGATCTTACCCTCAACACCACGCTCACCAAATCCACCAGGTACTAGGATCGCGCTGAAGTCCTTAAGGATCTCAACCCCTTCACGCTCAACACGTTCAGAATCGATGTATTCGATTTTTACTTTCTTACGATGTGAGATGCCTGCGTGTGATATCGCCTCGATAAGAGACTTGTAGGCATCCAGAAGTTCCATATATTTACCGACCATCGCGATGGTCACTTCACCCTCTGGATTCAAAAACGCATCGGCTACCGCATTCCACTCACCTAGATCAGCCTTAGGGCAATCCAAGTTGAATCGTTCAACAACGATCTGATCCAAGCCTTGTGCTTCTAACATCGCAGGGATTTTGTAGATGGTATTTGCATCAGGCAATGAAATAACAGCGCGCTCTTCTACGTTGGTAAACATAGAGAGTTTTTTAGCTTGTGATTCAGGCAGCGCAAAATCAGAGCGGCATACCAGAATATCAGGCTGAATACCGATAGAGCGCAGCTCTTTCACGGAGTGCTGTGAAGGTTTAGTTTTAATCTCACCGGCCGTAGCAATATAAGGTACAAGTGTGAGGTGCATGAACATAGCGCGGTTTGAGCCCAGCTCCACTTTCAGCTGACGAACAGCTTCCAAGAACGGCAAGGACTCAATATCACCAACGGTACCGCCAATCTCACAGAGAGCGATATCAGCATCACCTGCACCTTCGATAACGCGGCGCTTAATCTCATCAGTGATGTGAGGAATAACCTGAACAGTTCCGCCTAGGTAATCACCACGGCGCTCTTTACGAAGAACGTGTTGATAAACACGGCCTGTCGTAAAGTTGTTTCGCTTGCCCATGGTCGTACGAATAAAACGCTCGTAGTGGCCAAGGTCCAAATCGGTTTCAGCACCATCTTCGGTGACAAATACCTCACCATGCTGAAACGGACTCATAGTACCCGGATCCACGTTAATGTATGGATCGAGCTTAAGCATGGTGACTTTAAGACCACGCGCTTCCAAAATTGCCGCGAGAGAGGCCGAAGCAATGCCTTTGCCCAATGAGGAAACAACACCACCGGTGACGAAAATATAGCGCGTCATGCAGAACCTGTCAGATAGAGTTTGTAGGGAGTTCTAGCGAACTCAAGATGGGAAATCAGTCTACCAAAAGAGCGCTTTGGTAACAAACATCAAACGACCCAATTTAGTAAAAATCCGTCTTTAACGCAGACTTTTTCATCCAGCCATATTTCAGGAATCGCCACCACCTGACCCGACGAACAGACAATTGGCCAACACTCTCTTAACCAAGGTGGGATTCGATGCTCATTCATCAGCTTTTTAATACTGACATGCCCCCCGCGAGACTCAATGTAAACAGACTCACCTGGCTCTCGAGCTCGAAGAGTTAGTTTCATATCTACCGGCAGACCAGCCTCAGATCTAATGGCGCTCAACTGACCAGGACCAAATGTCACTGTCTCATCAGAGACCACCCACTCAATGGACTCACAGGGTTGACGTTCAATATCAGGTGATAAAAATAACTTCTCATCATAGGCGCGCAAAATCACTGTGGAAAATTGCCACTCACCCTTTGCCTTAACATCCAGCTTTGCAATCGATTCCAGCTGTTTCTCCGAGCCTACCCTCTGGCCAGCAGAACTTAACCAGTGATAGAGAAGATTTTTCTTACGTGCCAGTGAGAGCTGCAGCAGGAGTGCTAAGGAGAGAACCCCCTCCTCTAGCTGACAACGTTCAAGATCCATCTGCGCCAGCGCTTCATGCAATTGACTCGCTTCGCTCAAGCGTGAAGCTGTTTTAGCCAGCGTAGATTTCCAGTCAGGCCATTGAGCGCTCAAAACGCCCGACAAATCTCTACGAATCCAGTTTCTGGTAAAGCTTGTATCGAGATTACTGGGATCATCCACCCAAGCAATCTGCAACTCTTTGGCCGCTGACTCGATATCAGACTTTGTCGTATTCAGAAGCGGTCTGAAAAGCTCTCCTTCCCCAACTCTCCTATTTGAAGCAATTCCCGAAAGCCCATTAACACCTGAGCCTCTAAAGAGGTTAAACAGGACCGTTTCGGCTTGATCATCTTGGTGGTGGGCTAGCAGCAAAGCCTCTTTGGGCTTTAAACGCTTGTTAAATGTAGAGTAACGCGCCTGCCTTGCGCTCTCTTCAGACGAGGAGTCACAGGTCACTTTTTCTGATTCAAAAGAGACACCCCATTCGGATGCTGATTCAGCACAAAATCGCTCCCAGCTATCAGAGCCGCTTTGCAGCTGATGATTAACATGCAGTGCTGACAAGCGATCAGGAGGGAGTATGTCAGAGCAGAGCTTAAGAAGCAGACTTGAGTCTAGACCGCCGCTGTAGGCAACGACCCAATGCTCAATATGGGGATGTTGTAGAAAAAAAAGCCGCAGACTCTCTCGAATATCTGCGGCTGTTTTATTGCTCATTAACGACCAATGGCGCCGTAAGAGAGAATTCGCTGATAACGTTGATCCAGCAACTCTTGATCAGCTAGGCCAGTCAGTTTTTTCAGTGAGGCTTGCAACTGCTGCTTAAGACTAGCGGCCATCAACGCGGGATCACGGTGCGCACCACCCAGCGGTTCAGCAACAATCTGATCAACCAGACCCAGTTCGTGGAGACGCTCAGACGTGATACCCATCGCTTTAGCTGCGTCTGAAGCACGCTCTGCGCTTTTCCATAGAATTGAAGCACAGCCTTCTGGAGAGATGACTGAGTAAGTTGAGTACTGAAGCATTAGTAGCTCATCGCAGATACCGATAGCCAATGCACCACCAGAACCCCCTTCACCAATCACTGTTGCGATAATAGGCGTCTTCAACTTAGACATTTTCGCAAGGTTGAATGCAATCGCTTCGGATTGACCACGCTCTTCAGCATCGATGCCTGGGTAGGCTCCTGGAGTATCGATAAAGGTAAGAATCGGCATGTTGAATCGCTCTGCCATCTCCATCACACGGAGTGCTTTACGGTAACCTTCTGGACGAGGCATACCAAAGTTGCGACGAACCTTCTCTTTGACTTCACGACCTTTCTGATGACCAATCACAGCAACAGGCTGACCATCCAAACGACCAATACCACACACAATCGCCTGATCATCAGCAAAATGACGATCGCCATGAATCTCTTCAAACTCATCGATGATGTATTTGATGTAGTCCAGAGTGTATGGGCGTTGCGGATGGCGAGCTAATTGAGAAACCTGCCAAGCACTCAGGTCAGAGAAGATTGAACGAGTCAGAGAGTGACTTTTTTCACGAAGGCGCGATACCTCGTCAGAGAGATTGATACTCTCATTATCTTCGCCAACGTGTTTAAGTTCATTGATCTTTGCTTCCAGATCAGCAATTGGCTGTTCAAAATCAAGGTAGTTGGGGTTCATACAATTCGCTTCTAAAAGATAAAACTGATTGTTGAATTCTACCGCGCACGCAAAAAAGTAGCCACCCTAGGTGGCTAAATACTGTCAGGAAAACTAGTAGATCAGCGAGACGCTCTGATTACCAAACTGCTCGCGAAGTGATTGCATCAGGTCGTCATCAGGAGAGACAATCCACTCTGAGCCAAGCTCAATCCGACCCTTCGCCTCAGCACAGCTATAGTCAATCACAACAGGCATACCCTGCTGATAAGCGCGTGCTTTTTTCAAAGAGTCCTGCAACATTCTCAAGCTTTGTTGAGTTAATCCCTTTGCGTCGGCCTTAATCGTTAACGACTTCGCATAACGAATACGGGCATCCGCGACACTTAATACCTGCTGCCCACGCACCTTGAGGCCACCGTTATAGTCGTCTTGAGCCACCTCCCCTTCCACCACAATCACCTGATCTTTTTGAATCAGACGACGCGCTTCATCATAGGTTTCACCAAACAGACTCACATCGATACGAGCAGATCGATCATCCAAGGTTACAAAGCAGAGATTTTCGCCTCGCTTGGTCTTTTTAACACGCAGGTCGACAACCAAGCCGGCCATTTTTTGAGCTCGCCCTCTAGCCGGTTGAAGCTCTTGTAGTTTGCGAGAAACAAAGTGTTTTAATTCAGACTCATACTCATCAATAGGGTGACCCGTCACGTAAAGACCGAGGGTATCCTTCTCGCCATTCAGACGCTCTTTGTCGCTCCACTCGCGAGCATTCATGAACTGCTCGAAAGGATCGGCATCGACAACCTCTTCAGACTCACCAAACAGGTCGAACATTCCCGCATCTTGATTGCGCGCATCTTGATCGGCCGACTGCAAAGCTGCAGGTATAGCGGCCCACAACACCGCTCGATTGGGACCTAAGGCATCAACAGCACCAGAGCGTACTAAGGATTCAAGCACTCGCTTGTTGAGTTTTTTAGACCCTACTCGTTTACAGAAATCGAACAGATCTTTAAACGCTCCCGATTTCCGAGCCTCCATGATCGCTTCAACAGGACCCTCACCTACGCCTTTAACCGCTCCAAGCCCGTAGACAACCTCCTGATTTGGACCCACCGTAAATTTGAACTCACTCAAATTAACGTCGGGAAGCAGTACTTTAAGCTTCATTTGACGACACTCTTCAATGAAGATCACCACCTTGTCGGTGTTCTGCATATCAGAGGACATAACAGCAGCCATGAATGGCGCTGGATAGTAGGTTTTTAGCCAAGCTGTTTGGTAAGAGACCAATGCATAGGCAGCCGAGTGGGATTTGTTAAATCCGTAACCCGCAAATTTTTCAACTAGGTCAAAGATATTACCGGCCAGTTTTTCATCAATGCCCTGAGCGCTTGAGCCCTCAATGAAAAGATGTCGCTGTTTCGCCATCTCTTCTGGTTTTTTCTTACCCATCGCTCGACGCAGCATATCCGCTCCGCCCAGCGTATAACCCGCCATCACCTGAGCGATCTGCATGACCTGCTCTTGGTAGAGAATGATGCCGTAGGTCGGCTCCAATACCGGCTGAAGAGAATCCAGCTGGTAATCAGGGTGAGGCCAAGCCATCTCAGCGCGGCCATGCTTACGGTTAATAAAGTCATCAACCATGCCCGATTGCAAAGGACCGGGACGAAACAAGGCCACCAGTGCGACGATATCTTCGAAACGTGACGGCAAGAGACGACGAATCAAATCTTTCATACCACTGGATTCGAGCTGGAAAACCGCCGTAGTCTCTGCACGCTTGAGTAGAGCGTAGACCTCTGGATCCTCTAAATCGATCGCTTCAATTCGCAGCGGCTCTTCGCCTTCAATCTCTTTCTGTTTATTGATGGTCTCAAGTGCCCAGTCAATGATAGTCAGGGTTCTAAGGCCCAAGAAGTCGAACTTAACGAGACCCGCTTCTTCAACATCATTCTTATCAAACTGGGTCACCAAGCCCTGACCTTCAGCATCACAGTAAGTTGCCGAGAAATCGGTCAGTTTGGTTGGAGAGATCACCACACCACCGGCGTGCTTACCTACATTTCGAGTAACCCCCTCGAGTTTGTAGGCCATCTCCATAATCTCTTGAGCCTCTTCACTGCCTTCAACGAACTCGCGAAGCGCCTCTTCCTGCTCCCAAGCTTTATTGAGTGTCATTCCCACTTCAAATGGGATCAATTTAGAGAGGCGGTCAGCAAGACCGAAGGGCTTACCTTGAACACGCGCCACATCTCGAACCACCGCTTTAGCCGCCATGGTACCGAAGGTAATGATTTGCGAAACGGCATCGCGCCCATAGGTTTGAGCGACGTAGTCAATGACTTGATCTCGATTATCCATACAGAAATCGATATCAAAGTCCGGCATCGAAACACGTTCCGGGTTAAGGAAACGTTCGAACAGAAGATCGTACTCAAGTGGGTCAAGGTCGGTAATTTTAAGGACATAGGCGACCAATGAGCCGGCACCCGAACCACGCCCTGGCCCTACAGGAATACCATTCTCTTTAGCCCATTTAATGAAGTCCATGACGATCAGGAAGTAACCTGGGAAACCCATCTGGATGATGATATCCAGCTCAAACTTCAACCGCTCATCATAAGCCTTACGAATCTCAGCAAACTCTTCGGAGTTTCGATCAAAAAGAAAATCGAGGCGCTCTTCTAAACCGACTTCAGACACTCTCCTGAAGTAGTCATCCATCAACACCCCTTCAGGTATTGGGAATCTTGGCAGGTAGTAAGTTCCAAGTTCAATCTCGATGTTGCATCGTTTGGCGATTTCAACGCTGTTTTCGATCGCTGAGGGAATATCAGAGAAGAGCTCAATCATCTCCTCAGAGGATTTGAAATATTGCTGATCAGAGTAATCTCTTGGACGCGTCGGATCATCCAAAGTGCGCCCCTGGTTAATACAGACTCGCGCTTCATGAGCATCAAAGTCATCCTCGCGGACAAACATCACTTCATTGGTTGCAACGACAGGACAACCCAGCGACTGGGCAAGCTCGATACTTTTATGGATGACCGTCTCTTCATCAGAGCGCCCTGTTCTAACCAATTCCAGATAGAAGGCATCTGGAAAAAGATCCATCCAATATTGCAGACGAGCCTCTAAATCCGCCTGACCAGATAGGATCGCCTGACCTATCTCCCCACGGCGACCGCCCGAGAGCGCGATCACACCCTCAGATTTTTCAGCAATCCAGCTTTTATAGATAAGCGCACGCTCAGGGTCGAGTGACTGACCTTCGGCATAGGCTCTAGAGACCAGTTCGGTGAGATTACGATAACCCAAGCCGTTTTTAACGAGCAGCGTCAACTGGGTCGGTGGCGACTCCGGATCGGCATCATCTACCACCCAAAAATCGACCCCGCAGATTGGTTTAATCCCCGCCGCAGTGGCCGCTTTGAAGAACTTAACCAACGCATAGAAGTTGGTCTGATCGGTTAACGCAACAGCGGGCATCTGCGCCTGTGCAGCATGCTTAACTAGCTCTTTAACACGAACCAGACCATCATAGAGTGAGAACTCAGAGTGCGCACGAAGATGGACGAACGATGCGTCAGTCATTCTACTGATTCCCCTCTATTAGGCGCCTTACTGGCGCAAATGAACGACGATATTCCGGTAATACCCCGTGCTCTTGTATCAGTTGAAGATGAGCCGGCGTCGGGTAGCCTTTATGTTTGGCAAATTGATACTGCGGAAATTGTGCGTCCAATTCTAGCATTTGATGATCACGATGTACCTTAGCAATGATAGAAGCCGCACTGATCTCTGCGACTTTTGAGTCACCTTTCACTACCGCTTCAACAGAGTAAGGAATCTCGGGGCATCGATTACCGTCCACATAGACATGATCAGGCACTTGGGATAAACCCAACACCGCTCGCTTCATCGCCAGCATTGTCGCGTGCAAAATATTCAATTCATCAATCTCTTGCGGCGTTGCAACCGCGATTGACCAGCACAACGCTCGCTCTTTAATTTCAATGGACAAAGCTTCACGACGCTTTTCAGACAGCTTTTTCGAATCCATCAACCCCTCAATAGGATTGTTAGGATCGAGAATCACTGCTGCTGCAACCACATCGCCAACAAGCGGTCCTCGCCCTACTTCGTCCACACCGGCAAAGAGAGAGTGCTCAGCAAAGTTAAATTCTTGAGGCTGCATCAGCTTCTAAACTCCAATAGTGTGGATACAGCTTCTGCCGCTTGCTCATCGGCATCTTGGCGAATTAGCCCAGACAGATCAGAAAATTCCTGCTGCAGCGATTGAATGTAATGGCTATCCGTCAGACTTTGTAAAACCAGAGGCTCTAATACCTCGACCCTCACATCAGACTGAAAAATCTCGGGAACCAATGCTCTGCCTGCCAATAGGTTAGGCAGGGATACATAGGGAGTTTTTAGCATTCGAGAAATAATCGCATAACTCAGCGGGGCCATTTTGTAGGCCACCACCATAGGCGTTGAACAGAGCATCGCTTCCAGTGTTGCCGTACCGGACGAAATCAAAACTGAGTCTGCCGCCATCAAACACTCCTGCGAGGAGCCTTGAACAAGTTTAATCTTACTCTCTGCCTGAGCCTCTCGAATTAACAGGGCTATCTGCTGATAACGGGCTTCGTTAGCGGCTGGAAGGATGACCTGAAGATTGGGAATCTTACTGCAAAGCGCGAGTGCCGTTTCAATGAACGGGGGTGCCAACTTACCCACTTCAGAACTGCGACTTCCTGGCATCAGAGCCAATACGGGACTCGCATCACTCAGACCAAGAGCCGTTTTGGCTTGGCTTTGACTAATAGAGAGTGGCAGCTGAGTGGCTAATGGATGGCCAATAAACTGAGCCTTAACCTGAGTATCTTTGTAATACTTCGCTTCAAAAGGGAGAAAGCAGAGCATCAAATCAACCGACTGTTCAATCTTTTTTAGACGTTTCTCTCGCCAGGCCCAAACCGAGGGGCTGACATAGTGAACCGTTGGGATGGCACGCTCTTTTAGGACTCTCTCAAGACCTAAATTAAAGTCGGGAGCATCAATGCCAATAAAAAGATCGGGGGGTGTTTGCAACCACTTTTCTATTAACTTCTTGCGCCGTTTTAAAAGTTCGCGAAGCCGTTTTAAGACCTCCACCAGACCCATAACCGACAGACGCTCCATAGGAAACTCTGAATCAAGGCCCTTGGCAATCATTCGACGGCCCCCTACCCCCTCAAATGTGGCATTGGGATAGCGTTTCTTTAACGAACTGATCAACCCAGCGCCAAGAATGTCACCGGACTCTTCTCCAGCAACAATAGCAACCTTAATGGGTCTAGTTGAATTAACGGATGATTCCACGAGAGGAGTGACGTAGCGACTCAATCAATGGGGTCAGAGCTGACTCGCCAGCTTCAAGGGACTCTAGTTGAGCGATCGCATCCGCAAGAGTGAGGTTTTTACGGTAGATCGTTTTATAGGCATTCTTAAGCGCACGGATCGACTCAGATGAGAAGCCTCGACGTTTTAGACCTTCTGCATTGATGCCGTGTGGTGACGCTGGATTACCGGTTGCAAGGGTGTAAGAGGGGATATCCTGAAGCACAACAGTACCAGCACCGCACATGACATGTGCACCAATGTGACAGAACTGATGAACGGCTGTAAAACCGCCCAAAATCGCATGATCACCCACATGAACATGCCCAGCTAACGCTGCATTATTGGCCAAAATCGTATGATCACCGACTACACAATCATGCGCCACATGGACATAAGCCATCAGAAGGTTATGACTGCCAATCTGCGTCAGGCTTTTATCCTGAACCGTTCCGCGGTGAATCGTTACGCCTTCTCGAATAACGTTGTTATCACCGATAATCAACTCTGTGGGTTCACCAGCATACTTTTTATCTTGGCAATCTTCGCCCACTGATGCGAACTGAAATATATGATTTCCGCTACCGATTTTGGTCGGGCCTTTGACAACAACGTGAGATTCAATGCGAGTATTAGCACCGATCTCAACATCAGGTCCAATGTAACTCCAAGGTCCAACCTCAACACCCTCTGCCAACTTAGCAGAGGGATCGATAATCGCTTGCGGGTGAATCAAAATCAGACCTTCCTATCAGCACACAGAATGGTTGCCGAGCTAACTGTTTCACCTTCAACCGTCGCTTTAACCTGGAACTTCCAAATACCGCGTTTTTCAGACAATATCGACGCTTCAAGTTGAAGACGATCGCCAGGCACAACTGGGCGCTTAAAACGGAGATTATCAGCACCAACGAAGTAGTAGATCGAACCATCCTGAGGTGTTTTATCCATGGTTTTAAAACCAAGAATACCGGCCGCTTGAGCCATCGCCTCAACAACCAAAACACCGGGCATGACGGGATGATCTGGGAAGTGGCCGTTAAAGAAAGGCTCATTAACGGTCACATTCTTATAAGCGACAATGGATTCACCTGGTGTTAGTTCTACAACGCGATCAACCAATAGAAAAGGGTAGCGGTGCGGAAGGTATTTACGGATCTCGTTTACATCCATCATATTCAGTTTTTAGCCTTATTCAGCAAGCTTTTTTACAAGCTTTTCTAGATTTTTAACGCGCTGGGACAACTCATCAAGTTGCTTAAACCGTACCACATTTCGCTTCCATTGAGCGTGAGGTTCAACCCCAGTACCCGATGAATAAGCACCCGACTCTTTGATTGATTTACTGACCAAAGTCATCGCCGTGATGTGGGTTCGGTCGGCAATCTCTAAATGCCCCGTGACACCGCTCATACCTGCAATAGTACAATGAGAGCCGATGCGAGTGCTACCCGCAATTGCAGTACAACCTGCTATGGCCGTTGACTCTCCGATCTCAACATTGTGTGCAATCTGAATTTGATTATCCAATTTCACACCATTAGCAATCAAAGTATCCGACAGAGCACCGCGATCGATCGTTGTGTTTGCACCGACCTCAACATCATCACCTAAAATCACACCACCGGCTTGGGCGATTTTTACCCAGCCCTGACCGTCATGAGCAAAACCGAACCCATCGGCTCCAATCACAGCACCAGAATGAATGATGCATCGCTTACCGATGGATACTCCTGGGTAGAGGGTTACATTCGCTTCAAGCCGTGTTGACTCACCGACCAAGACACCTTCACCTATGACCACGTTGGGACCTACATAAGCATGGGCAGCCACCTTAACTTGAGCGCCAACAATGGCACCCTCCGCAATCTGAGCAGAGGGGTCGATCTCGGCAGAAGGGTCTACTGTTGCAGTCGGCGCAATTCCAGCGACTAAAGGACCACGCCAATCAAACAGCTGCGATAACTTTGCAAAGGCTAGGTAGGGATTAGCAACGACAATAGCGCTATTGGGGACCAGATCAACGAACTCTGCACTGACTAGAACGACTTCAGCCTGAGTGTCTGGAAGCTGTTTTT
The DNA here is from genome assembly GCF_013282965.1 of Marinobacterium sp. xm-a-152. Taxonomy (NCBI): domain Bacteria; kingdom Pseudomonadati; phylum Pseudomonadota; class Gammaproteobacteria; order Oceanospirillales; family Oceanospirillaceae; genus Marinobacterium; species Marinobacterium sp. xm-a-152. The sequence goes on from NZ_WBYI01000008.1 coordinate 85,259, forward strand.
GGTATTTGGCGTTGGATAGAAAAGAGAGCTGACCAGCACCGGCTTTATCAAGGGTAGACATCCCAGAGATTAGACAATCACTACCAACAAGCTCTCCACTAACGCGAAGAGCTAAATCGGACGCTTTTTCGGAAAAATCAGTCAAACCCCAGTCACTCCTGGGCATTCAGGCGTTTAATAATCTCACCTGTAATGTCGATTCTAGGCTCAACATAGATAGCCGACTGACGATTGATAATCAGCGAAATATCGCCTTCATCAATAAGCGCTTTGATGACCTGATCCAACTTGGGACGCATACCCTCTAAAAACTCTTTCTCCATAGCCGCTCGCTGCTGCTGAAGCGCTTGCAGCTGTCGCTGATACTCGCCATAGACTTTCTTGAATTGGAGATCTTTTTGCTGAATCTGTTCTTGAGTAAGCAGCCCCTTGTTCAACTCAAAATCAGACTGCATCTTCTTAGCCTGTGTCTCTAGATCACGAACCTGAGACTCTTGCTGGGAAGTGCTTTTGACTAAATCAGCGCGAAAGGCCTCTGCAGCATTACTCGACTGAAGCGCCGCTTGGACATCCAATACAACAGCCTGACCCGCATGCGCTGCAGAGGTAATAAAGATTGCCAGAGAAACTAGGAGATTTTTCAACATCAGAACATACGCCCAATCGCAAACTGAACCTGCTCTTCGGTATCATCTGACGATGCATTCAGGGCTTTAGCACTTGAAATAGAGAGAGGACCAATCGGCGTGATCCATGATATGCCTATACCCGCTGAGTATCTCATATCATCAAAACTAGGATCGTCCTGATAGACAGAGCCACCATCTACAAAGAATAGAGTGCGCCAAGAGTCTTTATCTTCGACAAAGGGCATTGGGAAGATGAACTCAGCAGAACCTGAAAATAGTCCATTACCGCCAATCACACTAGTCCCCTCTTTAGGCCCAATCGTATTAGCTGCATAACCACGTACACTGGTCAAGCCACCGACAAAATAGTTTTCGAAGAAGGGGTAGTTACCACCATCAATGGAGTCAGCGTAGCCAACGCGAGTGCGCAAAGCACCAACAAAGGTCTCTTGTCGGTCAAATGGGTAGTAGTACTTACCAGTGTAGGTTGCCTTGGCGAAACTCAAATCACCGCCAGGCACCGCTATTTCAGTACTTAAAGATTGGTAAGTACCGCGAGTCGCGAACATAGCACTATTGAGTCGGTTACTGGTCCATGACCCTGTCAATTTATAGGTCAGGTAATCCTTACCTTCAACATTGGTAAAGTCAGTAATAAATGAAGGTGGCGCGGCACCCAGAACAATATCTGTGTTATCGATACCTAGACCAAAACGAAGGCGCTGGTACTCGTCGATTGGGTAGGAGAAGTTCACATCACCGCCAATAGAGTTGACGTCATAGTCTGAAATATCAGCTTCTGCATAATCTTTTTGGCTTACATAGAAGCCAAAACCTCGGCCAACACCATCGAGTGTGTAATATGGGTCATCGTAAGAGAAGGCTACCGATGTAACGACGTCCGACATATTGAAGGAGGCGTTAAAACTGGTACCTGATCCTAAGAAATTATCCTGCTGGAACGCAGCTTGATAACCCAATCCCTCTGAGCTCGAGTAACCAACACCGGCACTGATTTGACCTAGCAGCCCCTCTTCAACATGGATGACCACATCGACTTGGTCCTCAACCCCAACAACGGGCTTGGTATTGATCGAAACCTTCGTAAAGTAGCCTGTTTTATCCAACAACTCTTTGGAGCGTTTAATATCTTTGCCGACCGCAACCGTTCCCTCCATTTGCGGCAGGGTACGACGGATCACTTCATCTGCAGTGGTCGAGTTACCACGAATCTCTATGCGACGAACGTAGGTTAACTTTCCTGGAGCAACGAAGAATGTTAAGTCAACCTTACCCTCACCCTTCTCTTCAGGAACAACGGATACGCGTGCATTAAGGAAACCGTAACCTGAGATGATCTCATTGAGTTCTGACTGAGTCTCAGTCACCAATTTTCTAGAGAAGGTATCACCTGTAGAGACAAGCAGTGCTGCATTTAACTCTTCTGCATACTCCGCGATATCTCCGGCCACTTTTACGTCACTAAGAGTGAATAACTCACCCTCGTTGATCGCTATCGTGATAAAAATCTGTTTCTGATCTGGGCTAATTGAGACATCGGTAGAGTCAACATTGAATTTCAAATAGCCACGATCCAGATAAAAACTGGTCATACGCTCAATATCAGCACTTAAGCGCTCTTTTGCGTATTTATCGTTATCGGTCCACCAAGAGAGGTAGTTGGTTAAGCCTGAATCAAACAGGTCAAGCAACTCTTCATCGCTGAATACGGTATTTCCTATAATGTTGATCTTCTGAATAACGGCCGTTTGACCCTCTGTAATCTCAACATTAATCGCCACACGATTGGACTCTAACTGTTCAACCTCGGTAGTCACCTCAGCGGTGTAGCGACCGGCCTCATTGTAGACACGAAGAAGTTCTAAGCGGATTTTATCCAATGCAGCCCGTCGAAAAATATCTCCCTCTTGAACGCCAGCTTGTTCTAGAGCACCCATAAGCTGCTCATCTTTAAGCATGTCGTTACCTTCAAGACGAATCAGCGCAACGGACGGGCGCTCTTTAACTCGAACAATCAACACACCTTGATCTTTGAGTAGCTCTACATCATCAAAATAACCGGATTCGAACAGATCTTTTGTCGCATCATTGAGAGCTCGTTGATCGACAAGATCACCACGATTAATCGGAAAATTTCGGAATACAATGGCTGGATCAACCTGCTGCAAACCTTCGATACGAATGTCATCGACGGCAAAATCACTGGCAATAGCATGGACCGAGAAGATAAGTCCTAACAGTGATAAGAGTGTGAAGCGTTTCATCCAGTGATTCCTCTAGTACGCTTAAAGACGCGCTAAATCGTTAAAAAATGCAATGGCCATCAAACTAAACAACAGCGCCATACCCAACCTCATTCCGAAAGCTTGGGTTCGCTCGCTGACAGGACGACCTCGAATCAGTTCTACAAAATAGTACACTAAATGACCGCCATCTAGCATCGGAATTGGTAAAAGATTTAGCACACCCAAGCTGATGCTGAGATAGGCCAAAAAACTGATAAAGGATTCCAACCCTGATGATGCCGAATCGCCGGCCACCTTAGCGATCGTAATTGGGCCACTCAGGTTTTTCACTGAAATGACACCAACGATCATCTTTTTGATCGAGTCCAGCGTCAGTCCAATCATCTGAACGGTCTTTTCGTAGGCACTCACGAGAGCATCCACCGGCCCCTGAGAGAGATCCCTTAACATATCGTCTGGCCACTGGGGGACGACAACGCCGGCACCGATATAGCCAACTAAGGCATCACTGCCGGGTCTTAGGCCGGGTCTTACAATCACCTCTTCGGACTGTTCATCACGAACAATTTCAAATCGAAGATCGGTATCGTAAGAAGCTTGCACTTTGCCAACCAAAGCCATCCAGTTATCGATAGGCGTATCGTCAATGCTGACGACCCTATCGCCCTCTTGCAGACCTGCTTTATAAGCTGGGCCATCAGGAGAGATTTGACCTATAACGGCAGGCACTTCTGGCTGCCAGGGTGACAAGCCAAAGGCTCGAAGTGGCGAAGTGGTCTCTAGATCAACATCCCAAGTTTGCAGATCAGCCGAGTAGTTTCTTAACCAACCAGAATTAGGTCCACCTGCACGAAGAGTTAATACACCTGTCTCACCCACTCGTGCTGCCAACGCTAAATTGATCTCCTCCCATGAGAGCACTTCTCGCCCGTCAATCTCAGCGATCTCATAATTGGGCTGAAGACCAGCTTGCTCTGCAAGCGAGTCAGGTGCAACGGCGCCAACGACAGGTTTTACAACCGTCACCCCCCATATGAATAGGAACCAATACGCAAAGAGGGCAAAGATCAAATTAACAAACGGGCCTGCTGCAACGATCGCGATTCGCTGATAGACGCTTTTGTTGTTGAACGCTTGGGACTTTAGATCATCTGGAACCGGTCCTTCACGCTCATCGAGCATTCGAACATAGCCACCTAAAGGGATGGAGGCGACAGCATACTCAGTGCCATCTTTGCCCTTACGCATCCAGATAGGTTTACCAAAGCCGACAGAGAAGCGCAGCACCTTAACGCCACAACGACGAGCTACCCAGTAGTGACCCCACTCGTGAATGGTGACCAGTATGCCAAGTGTTACAAGAAGAGAGAGAACCGTTTGGATAAAATCCATCACTTACCCTTAAAGAATCGGAAGCAGTTGAATTCCTAACAAAAACAGCGGTGCAGCAGCCGTAAGACTGTCGACACGATCCAGTACGCCACCATGACCTGGCAGGATCACACCACTGTCTTTGATACCACGTTCACGCTTAAACATGCTCTCAAACAGATCGCCAAATACAGAGACAACCACCACCAAAGCAGAGAGCGCCAGCAGCAGAATAATAGAAGTAGAAGAGAGACCTAAGACAATCGAGAATCCAAGAGCGATCATCATGGCCGCTAATAAACCACCATAAACCCCTTCACGCGTTTTGCCAGGACTAACTTTGGGTAAAAGCTTAACTCGACCAAAGCGCTTACCGGCAAAGTAGGCGCCTATATCAGCCCCCCAAACCAACAAAAACAGCAGCAGTAGTAATAGATGCGCGCTCTCATGGGTTTTCAGACCCACCATCGCCACCCAAGCAGGGACTAGCACCAACAGACCGGTAATCAACTTAGTCACAGTCCCATCGATACCTAGGGTCTTTGGGTAGCGAACCACCCGAGTAATCGCAAACACCCAAAATAGCGCTGCGACAACTAATATAGGGAGCGTCAAAGCAGTAACAAATGGGTAGATCGCTGCGATTACCACTCCCACTAACGCCACAAAGAGCGCTCGCATGCGACGTGAATAGAGCGCGAAATTACCCCACTCCCAGGCCCCAATCATCATCACAAGCGCCATAACGATAGCAAACCCAGACAAAGGTAGAAGGAAAACCGAACCTAGCGCCAATGGCGCCAAAATTGAAGCGGTAATGACGCGCTGTTTAAACATGACTTTCGGCCTCCAGTTGCTCACTGGTTCGGCCAAATCGACGCTCACGCGTTTGGAAGTTATCAACCGCTTTGAGAAGCTCTTCGCGGTTAAAGTCTGGCCAGTAGAGATCGCTGTAGTAGAACTCTGTGTAAGCGAATTGCCAGATTAAAAAGTTAGAGATTCGCTGTTCACCGGCCGTTCTGATGCAGAGATCTGGCAGAGGCTGATCGGCCAGTGAGACATGCTTTGAAATAAGATCTGCATTGATATCGGTCGGTTCTAGCTCGCCCTGCTTGACCTGCTCAGCAATCTGCTGAACCGCATGAGCAATATCCCACTGACCACCGTAGTTAGCTGCAATATTCAGATTAAGCGCAGTACAGTGGGCAGTCGCTTGTTCGCCTTTTTCGATGCGCTGCTGTAGTGATTCGGAAAAACCAGACTTATCACCAATGACACGAAGACGAATATTATTTTTGACGAGTTTTTTAACCTCACGATCGAGGGCAAACTTGAAGAGATCCATCAGACCACGGACCTCTTTTTCAGGACGGCGCCAGTTCTCAGAACTGAAGGCAAAAAGAGTCAGAGATTCAACCCCTGACTCCATACAGCCTTGAATGACATCACGGACACTATCGACGCCCGCTTTATGACCGGCGAGAGACGGCAAGCGACGCTCTTTGGCCCAACGGTTATTGCCATCCATAATGACGGCAATATGGCGTGGAGCAGGACGTGTATTGACGGTGTTATCGTTATTATCGGCCATTAAAGGTCGTATCCTAATGCGCTGTGCGCGAATTTGATGGATTAAATCTCCATCAAATCCTTCTCTTTTTGAGCCAACAGCTTGTCGATCTCAGCAACGTGCTTATCAGTCTCTTTTTGAACCTGATCTTCGCCACGACGCGCATCGTCCTCTGTTATCTCTTTCTCTTTCAAAAGATCTTTAATATCACCGTTAGCATCACGACGCACATTGCGCACAGCCACTCGAGCATTCTCAGCTTCGCCACGTGCCTGACGAATATAGCCCTTACGAGTCTCCTCGGTCAGCGCTGGCATTGGCACGCGAATAACATCACCGGCTGTCGCTGGGTTAAGACCAAGATCTGATTTCATGATCGCTTTTTCGATCTCAGGAACCATGTTCTTTTCCCATGGGATGATCGACAGTGTACGCGCATCTTCAACCGTCACGTTAGCAACCTGCTGAATCGGCATATCAGAACCGTAGTAGTGGACCATCACAGAATCAAGAATGGCAGGGGTCGCACGACCTGTTCGAATTTTTTTAAACTGCTCTACAAGAGAATCAACGCTTTTTGACATACGCTGATCAGCGTCTTGAACAATCTCAGTAATCATTATTTATCTCCGTTAGCGCTGCCGCTATCGATCAATGTACCCTCGTCGCCACCTACAACTAGGTTAACAAGAGCACCATGCTTGTTCATATTGAAAACGCGCACGGGCATATCGTGGTCACGGGTCAGACAGATTGCTGTCATATCCATCACACCCAGCTGACGCTCAAGCACCTCATCAAAACTTAGACGGTCGTAGCGCTCAGCCGTTGGATCTTTCATAGGATCCGCAGTGTAGACGCCGTCAACCTTAGTTGCCTTAAGTACCACATCGGCTTCGATCTCAATGCCGCGCAGACAGGCAGCAGAGTCGGTTGTAAAGAAAGGGTTACCGGTACCAGCAGAGAAGATCACCACATCACCTTGTGACAGGTAACGCATCGCATTTCGACGATCATAGTGATCCACAACGCCGCTCATCGGAATTGCCGACATCACTCGCGTCGCAATATTACAGCGTTCGAGTGCATCACGCATTGCAAGTGCGTTCATCACAGTGGCTAGCATACCCATATGGTCGCCAGTCACTCGATCCAATCCTGCTTCACTTAGCGCAGCGCCGCGAAACAGGTTACCACCACCAATCACTAGACCGACCTGAACGCCGATACCCACTAACTGACCGATCTCCAGAGCCATTCGATGAAGAACTTTTGGATCGATACCAAAGTTCTCTTCTCCCATTAAAGCTTCACCGCTTAATTTCAGAAGAATTCGCTTATATTTGGAGTTAGGCTTGTTTACAGGCATGGGCACCCCCGGCAGGCGATTAAAAGAAGTGTGATAAAGGTATATCGAAAACAACTAGCCCCGCAAGTCGGCAGGGCTAGTTTAGTACAGAATTAGCCTTGCAGCTGCTCTGCTACCTCTTGAGCGAAGTCTTTCTTCTCAACTTCAATGCCTTCACCAACTTCTAGGCGGGTGAAACCGTTGATGTCAGTACCAGCATCTTTGATAAGTTTGCCGACAGTTGTCTCTGGGTTCTTAACGAACGCCTGTTCAACAAGGCTGTTTTCAGAAAGGAACTTCTTAACACGGCCGATTGCCATTTTCTCTTTGATCTCTTGTGGCTTACCTTCCATGTCAGGCTGAGCCATGATGATCTCTTTCTCGCGATCAAGCTCTTCCTGTGGCATATCTTCAGGCTTACACACACGAGGGTTAGCTGCAGAAACGTGCATAGCAACGTCACGAGCCACTTCAGTGTCACCACCTGCAAGAGAGACAAGACAAGCGATACGGTTGTTGCTGTGTACGTATCCAGCAACGACTGCACCTTCAACAAGAGCGATACGACGAACAGTAATGTTCTCGCCAATCTTTTGAACTAGCGCTTCACGAGCCGACTCAAGGTCACCAGCCATTAGAGCTGCAACATCTGTCTGCTTATCAGCAAACGCTTTGTCAGCTACCTGGCTAACAAAACCAAGGAAACCTTCGTCACGAGCAACAAAGTCTGTTTCAGAGTTAACTTCAACGATTACACCGTAGCTGTTGTCGTCAGCAACACGAACCACAACAACACCGTCAGCAGCAGTACGGCCAGCTTTTTTAGCAGCTTTTAGACCTGAAGACTTACGTAGATCTTCAATCGCCTTATCAACATCACCACCAGACTCAGCAAGTGCTTTTTTACACTCCATCATGCCTAGGCCAGTACGATCACGCAGCTCTTTTACCATTGCCGCAGAGATATTTGCCATTTTGCAATCCTCATTTAAGAAATTAGTTAGGTAAATCTAAAAAAGGGGAGCCTGGCTCCCCCTTTTGAAAGTATGTAAGTTAAAGGTTACAAACCTAAGACTGAATTACTCAGCCGCTTGCTCTTCAACTTCAACGAATTCGCTTGCAGCGCCACCCGTTGCATCAGAACCTTCTAGGCACGCGTCTGCAACAGACTGAGCGTAGATCTGAATGGCACGTAGTGCGTCATCGTTACCTGGGATAACGTAGTCAACACCGTCTGGGTTGCTGTTAGTATCAACAACACCGATGACAGGGATACCAAGCTTGTTAGCTTCGTTGATTGCGATGCGCTCGTGATCTACGTCGATAACGAATAGAGCATCTGGAAGACCGCCCATATCCTTGATACCGCCGATAGATAGCTCAAGCTTAGCCATTTCACGGCTACGCATTAGCGCTTCTTTCTTAGTCAATTTCTCGAAAGTACCATCTTGTGCTTGAGCTTCAAGATCACGTAGACGACGGATCGACTGACGGATTGTCTTGTAGTTAGTTAGCATGCCACCCAACCAACGGTGGTTTACGTAAGGCATGCCCGCACGTGATGCTTCTTCTTTAACAACCTTAGCTGCTGCACGTTTAGTACCAACAAAAAGAATTTTGTTTTTGTTAGAAGCCATGTTTTTAACAACGTCTAGTGCGTTGTTCATAGCTGGCAGAGTGTGCTCAAGGTTGATGATATGAATTTTGTTACGCGCACCGAAGATGAACTTCGACATTTTTGGGTTCCAGTAACGAGTCTGGTGACCGAAGTGAACACCTGCTTTAAGCAGATCGCGCATATTTACTTGTGCCATTTGGTATTTCCTCTATGGGTTTAAACCTCCACACCCCCCATTTATCAACCCCTTAGGGCACCCAGACAAACGTGACGAAGTGTGTGTGTTTTAGTTTTAGTGCCGAAGCACGATTTTTGGGAGCGCAGTTTATACCATAAAGACTAACGTTTGAGAAGTAATTTTACTCCCTACCTACCTTTTAAAGCGGATGTCAGGCTGAAGGCCAGACACCCAATTAAAAACCACTTAAAGATCTAGGGCGTCTGGCTTTCAGCCTGACATCCGCTTTCAAAATTACATAGCAAACTCCGGTAGACCAAAACACTACCTCCTGTACAATAAGCAGTATCAAAAACGCCTTCAATTTTCCGAAGCGCAAATCACCGATTTAAAAAGGATTCACCGATGACCATCAAGATCAAAACCGCTGACGAAATCGAAAAGATGCGAGTGGCTGGACGCTTAGCCGCCGAGGTTCTTGAGATGATCGAAGAGCATGTAAAGCCTGGCATCACAACCAATGAGATTGACCAAATTTGTCACAACTACATTATTGATGTGCAGCAAGCGATTCCAGCACCTTTGAACTACCACGGTTTTCCTAAATCCATCTGTACATCAGTCAATTCAATCGTTTGTCACGGCATCCCCAATGACAAAGCCTTAAAGAACGGCGACATTGTCAACATCGACATTACCGTGATCAAAGATGGGTACCATGGCGACACCAGCAAAATGTTCTTTGTAGGTGATGTTGCACCACATGCAAAACGCCTCTGCGAGATCACTCAAGAGTGTATGAACATGGGTATTGAGCTGGTCAAACCGGGTGTGAAACTCGGTGATATCGGCGCCGTGATTCAGAAACATGCCGAAGCAAACCACTACTCGGTGGTTCGCGAGTATTGCGGCCACGGCATCGGTGCAGAGTTCCACGAAGAGCCTCAAGTCCTCCACTACGGCAAAGCAGGAACTGGTGAAACCCTTGAAGAGGGTATGTGCCTAACCATCGAACCGATGATTAACGCCGGCAAACGCCAGGTTAAGTTAAACAAGCGTGACGGCTGGACTGTAGAGACAGCAGACCGTCGTCTCTCTGCTCAGTATGAACACACGATTTTAGTGACGGCTGATGGCCATGAAATTCTCACCCTGCGTAGTGAAGAGAAAGGCTAAATTTGATGAGCCAAGCTATCAAGCTGACACCCGTCCCCATCAATGGCATCGAGAAGTTTTTAGATATCAAACGGCTCGAACAAGAGATCAATGATGGCAACTTGACCACTGCCCTGAAAAGCGCAGTTAGACATGCTACGGAAACGATGCATGAGAGCTTCAAAGCGAAAGAGGATATTCGCAAGTTGATCTACGGTCGTGCCTGGGTGATTGACCAAATCTTACGAGTTGCCTGGCAACATTTCGATTGGCCAGACGAATCCAAAGTCTCGCTGATCGCAGTCGGGGGCTATGGCCGAGGGGAGCTACACCCCCACTCCGATGTCGACATTCTGATTTTGATCGATGGTGTTGAGGCTGAAAGTTTCGAGGAGACCATTAGCGGCTTTTTGACACTTCTTTGGGATATCAACCTGGATATTGGCTCTAGTGTGCGCACCATTGAAGAGTGCTATCAAGAGTGCCGTAATGACATTACCATCGCCACCAACTTGATCGAGTCACGCCCGCTGACAGGGGACCCATCCCTGCAACTAAAAATGTTTGAGCGCGTCACTCAGGATGACGCCTGGACAGACTCTGAATTTTTCAAAGCGAAAATGAAGGAGCAGACAGCACGGCATCTAGGCACCAACAACACCGAATACAATCTTGAACCTAACATCAAAAACTCCCCAGGTGGACTGCGCGATCTTCAAACCATCGGCTGGGTTGCCAAGAGACACTTTGGTGCCACCTATATTAGAGACTTAGTCAATCACGGCTTTTTAACGGAGTCAGAGCTTGAAACACTCAACAAAGGTGAACTCTACCTCTGGACAGTTCGTTATGCCCTGCATATGCACTCAAAGCGCCGTGAAGATAGACTGCTGTTTGATCACCAGCGCACTCTGGCTGAGTACTTTGGATACTCGGATGACAAAGGTTCGTTAGCGGTTGAACAGTTCATGAGCCGCTACTACCGTGTTGTTAAAGCGATGTCAGAATTCAACGGCATGCTACTGCAATACTTTGACGAAGTTATTCTTAGAGCCGATGTAGAGCAACAGATACAGAAGCTAAACTCACGCTTTATCGTTCGCGACAATTTTCTGGCCGTCGCACACAACAAGGTATTTGAGCAGAACCCTTTTGCCATCATGGAGTTGTTTGTTCTGATGGCACAGAATCCTGAAATTAAAGGTGTTCGTGCCTCGACGATTCGATTACTTCGAGATCACAAACACCTGATCGATGATGATTTCAGGTCTGACCTCCGAAATACCAGCCTCTTTATGGAGCTACTGCGTTCACCTGAACGTGTCTCGACAGAGCTGAAGCGAATGAATCGTTACGGCATTTTAGGCCTCTATCTACCTGAGTTCGGTAATATTGTTGGCCAGATGCAACACGATCTTTTCCATATCTACACGGTTGATGCACACACGCTCAAAGTGATTCAGATGATGCGTCAGTTCCGGCACACAGAGTTTCGTGAAACCTTCCCTGTCGCTCATCGCGTAGTGAACAATCTACCTAAAATTGAGCTGCTTTACGCGGCCGGCCTGTACCACGACATCGCCAAAGGTCGCGGAGGTGATCACTCAGAACTCGGCGCAGTCGATGCACTGGAGTTCTGTAAACGACACCACCTAGGAAAATGGGACAGCGCACTGGTCGCCTGGCTAGTGGATAAACACCTGATCATGTCGATGACGGCACAACGACGCGACCTTTCAGACCCTGAAGTCATTCATGAATTTGCTAGCATCGTGGGCGATGTGACACACCTGGACTATCTCTATGTGATGACCGTCGCTGACATCAATGCGACCAATAATGAACTTTGGAACAGCTGGCGGGCAACCCTGCTTCGTCAACTCTATGCCGAAACCAGGCGTGCTCTTCGACGCGGACTAGAGAACCCTCTGGGTAAAGAGGAGTTGATTGAACAGACTCAGTTTGAAGCACTGCAATCCCTTAAGCGATTGGGAGCCAAAGAGGAGCGCGTTAAAAATCTGTGGCAACACTTTGGGGATGACTACTTTTTACGCATCGACAGTCAAGCCGTTGCCCGGCACACACAGGCCATACTTGAACATGGCAACCAGCCATTGCCGGTTGTGACGCTGCACCAACACAGCTATCGCTCTCATGAGGGTGCGACGGAGATTTTCATCTTTACTGAAGATACGACCAACCTCTTCGCCGCAACGGTTGCCTCATTAGACCAGCAAAATCTCAGTGTTCAAGATGCCCGCATCATGGCAACCAATAACGGCTACACGCTCAGCATCTACATGGTGCTGGATGAGAACAATCAGCCATTGAATGACAATCCAGACTACCAAAAAGAGATTCAACAGCAGTTGGTCGATGAACTGGATGATCCCGCAGACTTCCCTGACATCATTCATCGAAGAGTACCGAGGCAGCTTAAACTGTTTCCGATCAAAACCAGTGCTTCAGTACACACCGATCCCAATCTGAAACAGACCGTACTTGAGGTATTCACAGCGGACCGCCCTGGTCTACTCTCTCGAATCGGACGTATCTTTGCGCAGTTTGAGATCAATGTTCACAACGCCAAGATCGCCAACATCGCCGAGCGCGTTGAGGATTTTTTCTATTTAACCAATGCCAACAATCAGCCGATTACTGATCCCGAAATCTGTGAGCAACTCACCAGTGAGATCTGTAAAGAGCTTGATCAGCATATGCAGTAAGGAACCGAGATGGAACAACAGACTAAAACAGAAATCGAAGCGGCGGTATTTCGCCGTCTAGTGGAGCATTTAGACAACCACAAAGAGGTTCAGAACATCGACCTGATGAACCTAGCCTCTTTCTGCCGAAACTGTCTCTCGAAGTGGTATGTTGCAGCGGCTGAAGAGCGCGGCGAGAGCGTTGATTATGAGCAAGCGCGAGAGCTTGTCTACGGCGAACCTTATGCTGATTGGAAAGTGAAGTACCAAAAAGAGGCCAGCGCAGACCAGTTGAGCAAGTTCAACGAAGTCACCGGCGCTAAGTAATCTTTTTACATTCTGGTGCTCAACCGAGCACCATCTTCTTTTTTAAACTTCCGCACCACGAATCCAGATCTCTACTCGGCGATTCTGTGCACGCCCCTCTTCTGTCTCATTAGAAGCCAGCGGATAGCGTTCACCAAAACCGCGAGTCGCGATACGAAGAGCATCCACACCTACCTGTCTTAAATAGTTCGACACAGCAGCCGCACGCCTTTCAGATAGCATCTGGTTGTATTCAAATGACCCAGTCGAGTCGGTGTAACCATCCACATTAATGCTGGTCTTTTCAAACTTCGCCAACACTTTAGCGACTGAATCCAAAACCGGATAAAAGGCGTTATCAAAACGCTCACTGTTCACAGCAAAGGTGATATTACTCGGCATGACCAGGCGAATCTCATCACCCACTCGTTCGACGCGGACACCCGTTCCTTCAAGCTCTTGACGAAGCAGCATCTCTTGCTGATCCATGTAGTAACCGACACCTGAACCAACAGCACCACCTAGGGCTGCACCAATCAGTGCACCTTCGGCACGATTACCTTTAGATACAATGGCACCCAGTACAGCACCCGCTGCTGCGCCAATACCGGCACCGCTAGTCGCATTGGCTGTTTTAGTTTGCTGTGTATAGGGATCAATGGTTTGACACCCAACCAGAGCACAACATACCGCTATCGAGAGTATTGAACCTTTCATCAAATTCCTCTTACATCTCTTAAATTCATCCTTTTCTATGCTCAGTGTAGCCTCAAAAGTCGAACCGAGCATGTGGGTTAACATTTTTTTACATTTGCCGCCTCAGCGTCTAGCCAGAACCTGACCTGCAAGTTACAATTTCCTGATATTTTTTGTGTCATTTATGGGGAGCAAGGCAGTGTCTCATTTACCGGTCATCGTTGGTTTTGGTGGCATCAGCCCCGCCGGTCGCTCCTCATTCAACCAAGGCTACAAACGCCTCATCTTTGACACCTTGTCTGATAAAGATCAGCAGGATGTGTTACAGGATCTCGCCGTTCTCACCAACAGTCATGCAGATGAGCGACAGGCACTGCTTGATGCCACCCTGATCCGTAAAATTCCAACTTCATTCTTTGACGCAAATCGTGTCCTGATGAACAAGGCATCAAAGATCCATCCGGCAGGTGAATCCATTAAATTCACTCTGCGCAAACGTGATCTTCCGACCAACATCCCCGACAACTGGACATTGGCAGATACAGAGGCAGGCCAGGTCGAAGTCACCCTAACCGGTGCGCTCGACCTAATCTTCAACGATACACGCGTACTGCCTGTTCAGAGCGCCGGTATGTTGCCTGAAGGGTTTGAACCGGGTTCTCTATACCAATCACGCAACCATCCGCGCGCACTGCAAATGGCGATCTATGCAGCCTCTGATGCACTGGCCTCCACAGGTCTGGATATCGATAAACTGCTCGATACTCTGGCTCCTGATCAAATTGCGGTATTTGCCTCTAACTCAATTGGCCAACTCGACGACTTAGGCTTTGGCGGTCTCAATAAATACCCTGCGATTGGTAAGCGCACAACCTCTAAGCAGATGCCGTTGGGTTATGCGCAAATGCCGGCTGATTTCGTTAACGCCTACATGCTTGGCAACCTTGGCACGACCGGCGGCGCGCTCGGTGCCTGTGCGACTTTCCTGTACAACCTGCGTAATGCCGTTGAAGCGATTCGCACCAATAAGGCTGAGTTTGTTCTGGTTGGCGGGTCTGACGCCCCGGTCACTCCAGAGGTTATTGAAGGGTTCCGCGCCATGGGCGCATTGGCTGAAGACAAACAGCTTCAGGCACTGGATAAGCTCGCTTCACTTGCTGATGTAGACCACCGTTCAGCCTGCCGTCCATTTGGGGACAACTGCGGTTTCACCATTGGTGAATCGAGTCAATTTATTGTTCTGATGAGTGATCGCCTAGCGATCGAGACCGGCGCTCAGATCTATGCTTCGGTGCCTGATGTCTATGTTCATGCCGACGGTTATAAAAAATCGATCTCAGCACCCGGTGTCGGTAACTACTTAACCCTGGGCAAAGCGGCCTCTTTGGTTGAGAAGCTACTCGGTTCTGAAGCGCTACAGCAGCACTCAATGATTCAAGCGCATGGCACCAGCACACCACAGAACCGAGTGACTGAATCACATGTATTAAACGAGGTCGGCAAAGCGTTCAACATCAATGATTGGACGGTCACTGCGGTTAAGACTTACCTCGGACACTCTCAGGGCACTGCGGGTGGTGACCAACTGGTTTCAACACTGGGTGTTTGGGAACAGGGAGTCATCCCCGGCATAGTTACTACTCAGGCAGTAGCTAGCGACGTTCATCAGAGCCATCTTGAGCTACCTCTTCAGCATAAAGAGGTGGGTAATCAATTCATTTCTAACGCGTTGATCAACTCTAAAGGCTTTGGTGGCAACAACGCGACTGCGGTACTCATCTCGCCGACTGAGACGATTAACCTGCTTCAAAAACGTTATGGCGCTGCAGAGATGCTTGAGTGGCAGAAACGCTCAGAAGCGACAGTCGCTCAGGCTCAAGAGTATAACCAAGCCGCACTCAAAGGCACGACTCGACCGACCTACCGTTATGACTATGCGGTGCTTGCTGGTGAAGATTTAGAGATCACTCATTCTGGAATTAAAGTTCCAGGTCGCTCTTTGCCAGTCAGCTTCGACGTTTCAAACGCCTACGAAGATCTAACCTAAAGCCCCAAAAGAGCAGTCACATTGTGATGAGTTTGCTGAGCAATAGATTCAGTAGACTCACCACGTAACTCGGCGACGGCATCAGCCACTTCTGCAACCCGATACGGGTGATTTGGCTTACCCTGATGACCGCTTAACGGCATATCGGGCGCATCCGTCTCAAGCGCCAAGCTTGTCACTGGCAGTGAACAGACGACCCTTCTGAGTCGATTAGCTCGATCATAGGTCACTGCCCCACCAACACCAATCAAAAATCCCAAGGCAACAAGATTATCCGCTTGCTGCTGGCTACCCGAGAATGCATGGGCAACGCCACCTCTACGTAAACGGTGGCGTTTTAAGCGCTGCGTAATCAGATCGACGGAGCGGCGAACATGAAGCACAACCGGCAATTCAAATGCAGCCGCTAACTCTAACTGAGCATCAAAGAGTTTCTGCTGCCTATCTAATTGTGGATCTTCAATAAAAAGGTCTAATCCACACTCACCAATCGCAACAACGTCATCTCTCTGCTTAAGGAGCGTCTCTAGGGTCAAAAGATCTTGATCAATATCGTGCTGTTTTAGAAAACAGGGGTGCAAGCCAAGCGCCAGATGACGCCGAATTAGATGGTTAAGCTGACAGGTATGGATCACTCTAGGCCAATCGCTAGCCGTGACTCCGGGTACCAGAATATCCGTTACACCCTTTGCCTGTGCTTGATCGAGATGAGAGCTGATTCCCACTGCAAACTCGGGAAAGTCGAGATGGCAATGGGAATCAAAAAGCATGTTAGTGCTCGCGAGTAGCGCGGAACTGAATATCCGGCCAACGCTCTTCGGTGAGGTTTAAGTTCACTCGTGTCGGTGCCAAGTAGGTCATTAGACCTGCACCATCTTCGGCCAGGTTGTCATACCCTTTTTTGCGGAAGTCATTGAGCATCTTATCGTCAGCACACTCAACCCAACGAGCCGTCGCAACACTGATCGCCTCATAGACACAGTCCACTTTATACTCATCTTTAAGGCGATACATGACCACGTCAAACTGAAGCTGACCTACCGCGCCGAGAATCAGATCGTTGTTGCGAAGTGGCATAAACAACTGCACCGCACCCTCTTCTGATAGCTGCTGCAACCCTTTCTGAAGCTGCTTCATCTTCAGTGGATCAGTAGGACGCACACGCTTAAATAGTTCAGGAGCAAAGTGTGGAATGCCGGTAAATTTAAGCTCTTCACCTTCTGTAAAGGTGTCGCCGATTTGAATGGTACCGTGGTTATGCAATCCGATGATGTCACCAGACCAAGCCTCTTCCACCGCCTCGCGATCACCCGCAACAAAGGTAACCGCGTCTGCGATACGAACATCTTTGCCGATGCGCGTATGTTTCATCTTCAAACCTTTGGTGTATTTGCCTGAACAGATACGCATAAAAGCAATGCGGTCACGGTGCTTTGGATCCATATTTGCTTGGATCTTAAAGACAAAGCCTGTGAATTTATCTTCATCCGCCTGAACCTCACGTGTCTCTGTTGCACGATGAGAAGGGGCAGGAGCCCAATCAACAAAATCATGCATCATCTCTCGAACACCAAAGTTACCTAATGCCGTACCAAAGAATACCGGAGTCATGGTACCCGCTAGGTAGGACTCCTTGTCCCACTGGTGGGTAGCCCCTTGTACCAGTTCGATCTCGTCACAGAACTCTTCATAATCGGCACCCAACAGCTCACGAGCTTCGTCGCTATCCAAGCCTTGAATGATATTCTGTTCAGCAAGCAGATGCCCCTGCCCCTTGGTGAACAGGTGAATTTGATCCGTGTAAAGATTGTAGACCCCTTTAAAACGCTGACCGGCACCGATAGGCCAGTTAATCGGTGCGGCTTCAATTTTTAGTACCGATTCAATCTCATCCAAGAGCTCAATAGGGTCACGTATCTCACGGTCTAACTTATTCACAAATGAGAAAATAGGAGTATCGCGAAGACGACAGACATCCATCAGTTTAATGGTACGGTCCTCGACACCCTTTGCGCCGTCAACCACCATCAAAGCAGAATCCACCGCGGTCAATGTGCGATAGGTATCTTCCGAGAAGTCCTCGTGCCCCGGTGTATCCAGTAGGTTAACGATACGGTCACGGAATGGGAATTGCATCACAGACGAGGTGATCGAGATGCCACGCTCCTGCTCCATCGACATCCAGTCAGAGGTCGCGTGACGATCACTGCCTCGGCCTTTTACGGTACCAGCAACCTGAATCAACTGACCTAATAGCAATAGCTTTTCGGTCATAGTGGTTTTACCCGCATCAGGGTGGGAGATGATTGCAAAAGTGCGGCGGTTAGCCACTTGATCGTGAACTGCGTTTGACATGAATCGTTCTTCTAGAAAATTGAAAAGAGCCGTCGCTCAGAATTGGCGCGTATTTTCGCTGATTCTAAGCGATTAGACAAACGACTCGACCGTTTTAGAGCAGATTGACTAGGAACCTAGCTCTTCCGCTTTGGTTTCTACCGTCGGTTGAGGCACTTTACTGCCATCTTCACCGTAGATTTCACGAATCAGTCTTTGCAGGTCGACGCGCCATGGACGTTGACGAATACCGAAGGTATTCAAAATCTTCTTACAGGTCAGCACGGATGAAGTTGGGCGTTCGGCCCCCTCCTCTTCTGCGCCAGCCACCGGGCGAATTTTACGAACCGCCAGCTCCTCATATTGGCCAGCAGCAGCGATGATCGCCTCAGTAAATCGGTAGCGCGTTGTGATCTCTGCACCGGAGTAGTGGTAGGTACCCCAGTGATCAGCACCCTCTTCCAACTGTTGGATAATCGCCAAAATTACTCGAGCCACATCATGCGCAGCGGTTGGGCATCCACGTCGATCATCCACCGCTTCAATGGTTTTATACTCACGCGCTTTATCGAGCATTTTGGTCAGATAGTTGACTCCGGACTCACTGAATACCCAGCTGATTCTAAGAATAATGTGTTTAGGTTGATAAGCTCTAACATGCTCTTCACCGCGCAGTTTTGACTCACCAAAGGCTCCTAAGGGAGCCGGCTCATCCAGTTCAGTATAGCCACTCGCATAGTGACCATCGAACACGTAATCAGACGAGATATGGATAATTGGAATACTAAGGTCACTGCAGGCTTTAGCCAGATTAAGAGGCCCATCCGCATTAATTGCAAAGGCTTTGCCTGGGTGGGCATCGGCCGCATCAACCTGATTGAAACCGGCACCATTAAGAACGTAATGTGGAAGTACATCCGCCAATTTGGCTTCAATGGCAGCCGGATCAGTCACATCAAAACTGCGATGGTTGACGGGGATTATTTCGATATTTTCTAGCTTTTCAGCGACACGACAAAACGCTCGGCCAATCTGCCCTTCCGAACCGGTTACTAAAATTCTAATTTTATCGCCGTACAACTCTGAATCACTCCAACAACCATTAATATGAGTTTAAAAAGGGGAAACCGGCAGTGCAACCAGTAATTGCTGCTTCAGTCACACCCTTGCAGGTTGTGACTGCTGTGCGATCATTTCGATCAGAACTTGAGAGGTTAGATAACGCGCTTTGTCATTACTGCGTAAGCTGATAACCGAATCTAGAACATCGCACGCAGCGATTGAGATCTGTTTTTCCAGCAACACTTGAGCAACCTTAGCAAACTGATCACTCGACAGCCGGGTAAAGTCATAGACTTTACTGAGTAGAAGCAGATCGCCCGACTTCAATTTATCCAAAATCTTTAAGAGCTGAATGGGTTCAGAGGTCTCTTCAAAGGCCACTGAATCAAGCTCGATACCGGCCACTCGAGCACTGTCAGCCAATCGAGCCTGAAGCTGGGCTTTACCTTCATCGTCATGTATTGAGGCGTATCCAAACAGTGACATAGATCCTTATGCTTTGATGCGTGTAAGACTTTCTTCAAGCCAGTCTACAGAATCCTTATGCACTTCTTCAACAGTTCTCTCTGTCGTTTCGATAGGTTTACTTATAAGAACATCAACCGTACCAGGGTGCTTAATAAAACCCTTTCCTGGCCAGAAACGACCCGCATTATGAGCGATGGCGACTAGAGGAACTTCACTGCTCACAGCCAACATAGCTCCACCTTTATTCCAACGACCTAATTCACCCACCGGAAGTCGGGTACCCTGAGGAAAAATAAGGATGGGCACACCCGCAGACAATTTTGCCTTACCTTGGTCCAGCAGTTGTTTTAGTGCGCCTCGACGTTTACTGCGATCAAGAGCGATCGGTTCTAGCAGAGCAAGCGCCCAACCAAAAAATGGGATTTTCAGTAACTCCTGCTTAAGGACCACCACCTGTGGCTGGATCAACAGCTGAAAATAGATCGTCTCCCACTCACTCTGGTGATTAGATATCGCAACATAAGCACCCGATGCAGGGAGGTTTTCTCGCCCCTGAACATTGACCTTAACGCCACAACAGACTCGTAGCCAAACAATGTAGAAGTTATTGATCGCGGTTACAAAATAGAATCTTGGTTTAAACGGCAGTGCACGAGCAACCACCAGACAGAGTGATGCCCAGACGATCGTCACTGGATAGAAGCCTGCGTAATAGCAGAGCGCACGAACAAACCCAATCAGCTTAGTCACTGCATCAACCCCCTGTCACAGGCGGGAAGAAGGCGACTTCATCACCCTCTTTAATGGGAGCACTTCTATCAGACATCTCATGGTTCACCGCAACCAAAACCGTCGACCCATTAATGGTTGAAGACCACTCTTCCCCGTGCATTGTCGAAAGATGATCAATCAAAGAGTCGACTGAACTGATACCTTCAGGAAGGCCGATACTCTCTTCAGAGCGACCGATGCGATCTTTTAAACTGGCGAAATAGACAATTTTTAACATGTAGCTTCCAAAATAGTGCTGTTATTCAGCAATCCAGTGGCCCGATTTACCACCCTTTTTCTCTTGCAGAGAGACTTGATCGATCACCATACCTTTATCGACCGCCTTACACATATCATAAAGTGTCAAACCGGCCACAGAGACAGCGGTCAGCGCTTCCATCTCAACACCCGTCTGGCCACTCAATTTGCAGATCGCGCTGATCTCAACACAGCTCTCTGCTTCATTCGGCGTCAGCTCAACTTTCACACTCGACAGCATCAGAGGGTGGCACATTGGAATGAGGTCGGAAGTACGTTTAGCCGCCATGATCCCAGCAATACGTGCTGTCGCCAGTACATCACCCTTTTTATGACCGCCATTGACGATCATTGAGAGAGTCTCTGGCAACATGGTCACACGACCATAGGCTCTTGCTTCACGGAAGCTAACCTCTTTTTCAGAGACATCGACCATTCGAGCCTGACCCTTCTCATCGATATGAGTAAACTCTGACATCAGTGGCTCTCCGTTTGCGCATTGTTGTAGTTTAAAACCGGTTTAGCGTACATCGCTTTCAAAATATCTTTAGCAGCGCCATCAACCTGACTCAGCCTTGACTCAAGTAACGCCAGCCCCTCATCAGTTGCTTCACCTGCAGCGGCTAGATTGGTGGCATGCAAGCGGTAATTTTGGTGTATCTGACGGTCAATTTCTGCCGCCAGCTCTTCTGCCGATTCAAATCCACCTCGAATAGGCTCACCAAAGCCTACATGAACGCGGCCTTTGTCACCGACAATCCCTTTGACGATACTCTGAATATCTTCGAACTCACTCTTCTCATAAGTGCCGCCCTCAGCTTTGGCAGCCAACTCATTGGCTTTAGCCGAGTCACAAGGGTCTAGTTCGTAAGCGATAGAAACTGGAACAATATTGAGTCGCTCCACCATCTCAGAGAAGCTACGTTGCTTACGCTGAGACATATAGAACATTTTCAGTAGCGCTGGATCTGTGCGATCGTCACCATCTTTCGCACGCCCTTCACGCTGAGCGATCCAGACGGAGTGCCCCGTGGTGACACTGTGATCAATATAGCTAGAGAGTTGAGTTAAGGCCGTCATCATCTCACGTCCTTTAGCTGAACGGTTGACGATAAACGACTTGTTCAAACGCATCAGATCTGACACGTAAGGCTTACGCAGCAGGTTATCACCGATCGCAATTCGGACTGTGTCCATCCCTGCATGGTAGAGCATCCAATTCACGAACGCTGGATCCATAGCAATGTCGCGATGATTAGAGACAAACAGATAAGCATCCTCTTTATCGAGCTTATCCAATCCACTGCAACTTAACTTGGTCGTGGATCGTTTGATCATCTTGTTCATGTAGCTTTCAACAAGCTGTTGAAAATCACGAACGGTATCAACATCACCCATGCGTGCCGCTAGATACTGCTTGACGATGGGCCTTAAAAACCATCCCGCCCAACCTGAGGCTTTAGGAAACTGATACTTTGTAATGGCATCCACAAACTCATTATTGTGGAGGAGATCAAACAGAACCTGACCCACTTCATCATCGCGGTAGGGGCGAATCTCTTTATAGGGGTCGTCGTTGTTAACAGCAGTGTGACTCATAGATATCCAGTGTTATAGCAATAGGCGCTTATTTTAGAGCTTTAAGCGCTAATTAGCACCTGCCATCTACCTAAACAAAAACGGGGAGGGTTCATAGAACCATCCCCGTTTAAAAAATGAGTCGAATTAAGGACTATTTGGTCACTAATTCAGGACCCATGATGCTGTAGGGTAGCCAGGTCGAGATCGCTGGCACATAGGTCACAAGAATCAAGAAGACAAAGAGTACCGCGACAAACGGTGCGGCCGCCTTCACGACACGCGACAAGCTCATACCTGTAATCCCCGAGGTTACAAACAGGTTCAAACCGATCGGTGGTGTGATCATACCGATTTCCATGTTAACTACCATGATAATACCTAGGTGAATTGGGTCGATGCCCAACTCCATGGCAATCGGGAATACAACCGGTGCCACAATAACCAATAGACCTGATGGCTCCATGAACTGGCCACCGATCAACAACAGAATGTTGACTGCAATCAGGAATGACCACCAAGTAAAGCCCACATCGAGCATCCACTCAGTCACGTGCTGAGGAATACGCTCAGCCGATAGAGTGTGAGCGAACAACAGTGCATTGGCGATGATAAACATCAGCATCACTGTGGTTTTGGTACCCTCAAGCATGGTCTTACGGCTCTCTTCACCGAACAGTGATGGGAAGAAGGCTGTAATCAGAGTCACAAAGTTACGTTTCCAGATCGCTAAGCCTGCAACAAAGCAGTGAGCAAAACTCTCATGCATGGCGTGACTGCGCTTAACGGTGTAGAAGATGGTCAAGGCGATACTGACCACAGCACCCCAGATTGCACGCTCGCCAGCGGTTACCGTGCTATCTGGATCCGACGTCGCAAAGAACGACAGGATCATCCAGACTAAGAAGAGTGACACACCATAAACCGAACCACTGAAGCCGACTTTCGCGTGTGGCGCATCCGACTCAAGTACCCATGGCGTGTTTTTCAAAGGCCCCATATCGCGATAGATAAAGAGCGCAACAATAATTGAGTAGACCGCCGCAACAACCGCAGCCTCTGTTGGAGTGAATGCGCCTCCGTAGATACCGCCCATGATGATGACGATCAGGAACAGTCCCCAGAATGCATCCTTACCACCACGAACGATGGTACCGAAACCTTTCCACTCCTCTGCAGGCAGGTTTTTAATACGTGCAACCACGTAGATAGCCAGCATCAGCATACCGCCGGCAATTAGACCTGGAATAACACCAGCCAAGAACATACGACCTACCGACACATCCGTCGATGCCGCGTAAACGACCATAACGATAGAGGGCGGAATCAAGATACCCAAAGTACCCGCGTTTGCGATAACACCCGAAGCGAACTCTTTTGAGTAACCCACTTGGCGCATACCGGCGATAGCAATCGTACCGATCGCGACAACAGTCGCTGGCGATGAACCAGAGAGTGCAGCAAACATCATACAGGCCAATACT
Source organism: Marinobacterium sp. xm-a-152 (assembly GCF_013282965.1). Lineage (NCBI taxonomy): Bacteria > Pseudomonadati > Pseudomonadota > Gammaproteobacteria > Oceanospirillales > Oceanospirillaceae > Marinobacterium > Marinobacterium sp. xm-a-152. The sequence continues at coordinate 109,104 of NZ_WBYI01000008.1, forward strand.
GACGCCATCGCAAGACCACCACGGAAGTGCCCCACTGACGCAATCGCAAAGTTAATCAAGCGTTTCGCAACACCACCGGTCGACATGAACGACGACGCGATAATGAAAAACGGGATCGCTAAAAGAGTGTAGTGTGTACCCACACCAAACAGCGAAATCGCTACAGACGACAATGAGTCTGTAGAGAAGAAAGTAATAAATAGAATTGAGGATAGGCCTAGCGCCACACCCACAGGAAGACCGATAAAGAGCAGACCCAATACCAGTGCAAATAGAATTAATGCTTCCATCAGTTCAGGCCCTTAATCTTTCAGTGCATCTTTGTGCTCATCAACAAGGTCTTCCGCCTCGTGACCAGCAATGAGGTGATGACGTGCACCGGTCCAAATACCGACAAACGCCTGCAGTGAGCGATAAGCCAACAGAGCCAAACTGATTGGCAGAATAACCAACACCAACCAACGTTGAACACGCTCTTTAACGCCGAACCACTCCATAATGAAGTCAGGCCAACGCATCTCTTCGACACCGATGTTGATCTTGTACATTTTAGCCCAGTACTCAATGGCACCACCGCGGACATCGACGCCCAAGGCTGCCAACCAAGCACTATCAAGAAGAATCAAGGCGTACATCAGCGTTGCAAAAGCTGCAAACAGCGACAACCACTTACCGACCCTGCTAGGTACCGCATTAAGAACGATATCGACACCCAAGTGGGTACCATTCTTAATACCGAAGCTCATCCCCATCAAAATCAGCCATGAGAACATCACCATGCTGAATTCAAGTGCCGCTGACCAACCGGTTCCGAAGGCGTAGCGAGCAATAACCTGACCAAAGGATACGGCCATGATCGAGAAGATGATTAGAACAAGGAAATTCTCTTCCAGTTTTTCCATAAATCTTGGGAAACGTTTCTCTAAGCCCCAGATCACTAGAATAAGAATTAAGAGGTAAAGATGCGGCCACTCCACGTCAGTACTCCAATATGTTGAGCTACATAAGCTCGGGAAAAGGAAAGGACGGGCTCTAAACGAGCCCGTCGATCATCAACCTAAGTTGATTAAGAGTTTGCAGCAGCTTCGATTAGATCAGCACCGATCTTATCTTCAAACTGTTTCCAAACAGGTTTCATAGCGTCAACCCACTCTTTACGCGCAGCATCGTCAAGTGTGTTGATTTTGCCGCCACCCTTAAGGATGTTTTCACGGTTGCCCTGCTCTTTCGCTTTAACTGCTAGGTTAGCTTCGTTAGTCACGTCTTTAGCGATCGCAATGAACTGCTCACGAGCGTCTTTAGGCATAGAGTCTAGGAACTCTTGAGACGTCATGAATAGGTATGCAAGAAGCTGGTGGCTAGTCTCAGTCGTTGAATCTTGCACTTCGAAGAACTTCTTAGTGTAGATGTTTGACCAAGTGTTTTCCTGACCGTCTACAACGCCAGTCTGTAGTGCACCGTAAACCTCTTTAAATGCCATTGGCTGTGGTGAACCGCCCATTGCTGCGATCATCGCTTTAGCAACGTCAGAGTTCTGTACGCGGAACTTTAGACCTTCAGCATCAGATGGTTTTAGTAGTGGTTTGTTGGCAGAGAAGTACTTCATACCAGACATCCAGTAACCTAGGCCTACAAAACCAACATCTTCCATTGCAAGAAGAAGGTCCTGACCAGCATCAGAGTTAGTGAAGTGCATTGCAGCGTCCATATCTTTGAAGATGAATGGAAGGTCGAATACGCCAAACTTAGAAGTGTAAGAACCGAACTTAGATAGTGAAGGCGCTAGGATCTGTACGTCACCTAGTAGAAGCGCTTCAAGCTCTTTAGAGTCACCGAACAGTGTAGAGTTTGGGTAAACTTCGATACACATAGTGCCGTTCATTTCAGCGTTTACACGCTCAGCAAGTTTGTTAGCCGCAACCACTTTAGGGTGAGTTGTACCACCAGTAACGTGTGAAAGTTTTGCAACGATCTCGCCAGCGTCACAGTTAGCCTGTGCAGTAGCAGCCGATACAGATAGAGCCAAGGCAGAAAGGCCAAGAGTTAGTTTTTTCATTATTTACACTCCAGTTTGTATTAGGTCACAACGACCTTGTAAAAAGCACTTTTACAAAGCAGAAAACGTGCCAACAACCTAGATATATATTTATTTTCAACAAGTTAGTGAAAATAAATACAGGACATAAGACTTAAAGGAGGCATTAATGGCGGATGCTCGCCGAAGCTAATCAGCAAGAAGTGGCGGAAAACCGCCACTTAGCAATGCGATGGCTTACTACTGATTGTCGATGTACTTAGCCGCGTCAAATGTACGAATCCAATCGGGATGAAACACCATGACAGCGGTCATAAGAATGCCGTTAATGAGCCCCTCTGGGAACATAATCAACGGCAAGAAGGAGATGTACTCGTGATAAATCGTTTGCCAACTGTGGATACCTGACAAGCCAAGCACAAGCGACAGGGTCAACCCCGAGCTAGCGACTGCAAACCCACCACCAATAAAGGCGGCTAAAAAGAGATAGGCAAAGAAGTTAGGCGGGTATCGTCTCTCAATATATTTAAGAAGCGTGATGGTCAGTGTCGCTGGCACCACAACAATCGCAATTAAATTTATGGCCAGCATATCAAAGCGCTCCACTCCAACTAGAGTGATGCCGAGCATCGCAATCGCGCCAGCCAAGATGGCAAGATCCCAGCCAAACATCAGTGTCAACGCGGTCATACCCAAAAAGTGAACACTCAACCCTTCCGATAGGCCCGCTCTAAAGGTCCAAGTCAACATCAGCAAGACCATAGCGCCGAACAACAGATGCTGAAGTCGAGGCTCAGCCCAAAGCGCTTGAAAAGGCACACGTTTAAAGGCACTCCAGATAGAGGTAACCGCTAAAAGTGCCGCTACCAGATGCCAAATAAGATTGATGTCTAAGATAGGATTTTCCATCTGTTTAATTTACACCGGTCGTGACATTAGGATCGCATCCTCCCTACCCTCTTGACCGATCAGCGGGTAGTAATGTTTACGCAGACCGTCCGTGACAAAACCCACCGATTGATAGAGACGAATCGCCGCCTCATTAGAAGCACGCACTTCCAACATGACACGGCTGATTCCATCCCCAGTGAACTGTTCAAGCTGATCAGTCAGCATCTTCGCCGCCCAACCTTCTCCACGCCGATCAGGCACTACGCCAATGCGGAGCAGTTCCGCTTCATCAAATAACCTTTGGTAGAGCGCAAAGCCGATCGGTTCGTTAGCGTCAAACAGTGTGTAGCAGGGAAAACGATCATCTTGAGATAGATACGTCTGCCATTGAGATTTTGACCAGTAATCAGGAAAGCACTGTTGATCCAGAGCAAACAGTTGATCAATCGTCATCACAGCAGGCATTTCAGAAGATAAACACTAAACCAGTGGCTGAAGATCAGACCAGATCTGCTGTTTAGCGCCAGGCATATTGAGCGCCTGCGAGAGTGATTGGGTCGTTAGATAGTTCAGTCCCGATTGTTGCAGTGGCAGCAGTTGCCCATGAGTCTCATCCACACCTTCACCAACCACCCAATTCGCAAGCCCCTCGCCAAACAGAATAACGGTCTCTAGACCAGACTCTTTCTGCATAAAGCTCAACTGTCGCTGCACATGTTTTCTCGCTTCATGCGGCCCCTGATCCAGGGTTTTACCGGCAAGCATAGGCCACTCAAGCGTAATCGGCAGTGTGATTGATTGTGGTGACTCTCCAAGAGCTTGAACAATGCCCGCCAAAAGACGCTTATGCTTATTGGAGAAGCCTTCGCGAGCACGAATGGGAAGATTATCGATTAGTAGGAGTCGGCCCGCTCGAGCCATAACAATTTTATAACGCGGCGCAGGTTCAAAGCTTCGTTTGACCGAAGTAGTGGGCGATGTTTGAGGCTCTTTAGAACTCTCATCAGCCGTCAACTCAGCAACGGCAGCACGTCTGATGTTAGAAGAACCTACCTCTGCCTCATCGGGAGCGGAGACCTCTAAGGCTTCACCAATCTGAGTAATCGCACGACGCTCAGCATGAGGCTCGACAGGCTTGTGTGCTTGTGGAGCCAACGCCTGCATCACCTCTTCATCGTCACCAAGGAGATCCGCAGGATGAGCAAAGCGATAGACCCAATCAGGCGAAGGCTTTGCTGCTGGCAAGATTTGACGAGGCATCCACTGCTGGATACCAAGCTGATCTAAATAGGCGGCTTGGATTCGAGCCTGCTGAACTGACATGATTAAACCTGTGGGTGCGCTTTTTCCGCGTTAGTATCCAGAAGATTGAGCGCATGGATATAGGCCTTAGCCGATGCAATGATGACATCGGTATCGGCACCTAAACCATTTACGATGCGACCACCCTTCTCAAGACGCACGGTGACTTCACCTTGCGAATCGGTTCCTTCAGTCACGGCATTCACCGAATAGATCAACAGTGTAGAGCCAGAGTTCACCTGTGACTCAATCGCTTTAAAGATAGCATCGACTGGACCACTACCCTCAGCACAGCACGAGTGCTCTTGCCCATCAATACTCACAACTAGATCGGCTTGAGGTGTCTCACCCGTTTGCGATGTCACAGATAGGTTGACCAACTGAAAACGTTCGCTTGACGCTTCGGCACGGCTATTGCTGACCAGCGCCATAAGATCCTCATCAAAGATCTCATGTTTCTTATCGGCTAACACTTTGAAGGCTTGGAAAGCGCTGTTTAGATCAGCATCACTCTTGAACGTAGTACCCAGCTCCTCAAGACGTGATTTAAATGCAGCACGGCCTGAATGCTTACCCAATACCATTTTATTGGTCGTCCAACCGACACTCTCTGCGGTCATGATCTCATAGGTTTCACGGTGCTTCAGTACACCATCTTGGTGAATGCCCGATTCATGAGCAAAGGCGTTAGCGCCGACAATCGCCTTGTTAGGCTGAACAGGGAAACCTGTCACGCTAGACACCAGTTTAGAGGCACCGACAATGTGCTGAGTATCAATATTGGTCTCAAGACCCATAACGTCTTGGCGAGTTTTCAGTGCCATAACGATCTCTTCTAGGGCTGCGTTACCAGCACGCTCACCCAAACCGTTGATCGTACACTCCACCTGACGTGCACCCGCTCCCACGGCTGCCAGTGAGTTGGCGACCGCTAGGCCTAGATCGTTATGACAGTGGACAGAGAAGATCGCTTTATCCGAGTTTGGAATACGCTGAATGAGCTCCCCGATCACCTCAGCAAACTGATGAGGCACGGCGTAACCGACCGTATCAGGGATATTGATAGTACGAGCGCCAGCATCGATCACTTTTTCGATAATACGGCACATAAAATCCAACTCAGAGCGGCTAGCATCTTCTAACGAGAACTCGACATCATCGATCAGATTACGCGCTCGCTTAACGGCATGCACAGCCTGCTCGACAACACGATCAGGCTCCATCTGAAGCTTGTACTTCATATGAATCGGCGAAGTCGCGATAAAGGTATGAATACGACCTTGCGCAGCATTCTTCAGCGCTTCACCCGCACGATCAATATCCGCATCCAAAGCACGAGAGAGTGAACAGACTCGGCTATCTTTGATGTTGTCGGCAATATTTTTCACCGCCTCGAAATCACCAGGACTCGCAATGGCGAAACCCGCTTCAATCACATCAACTTTCATACGTTCAAGCTGACGAGCGATTCGCAGTTTCTCTTCACCGGTCATAGACGCACCGGGACTCTGTTCACCATCGCGCAGCGTGGTATCAAAAATAATAACGCGATCGTTGCTCATAAGGGTCTCCACGAATTTAGGCCGTAGAAATAATTTCTCTAACGGCTCGCTATAAAGAGTAATTGGCCTATGATAGCTTGATGATCGACCAGTAGAAAGGGAAGAGTAGTGAGTGAACCAATGAATGATTTCGATTTTGATCACTTAATTGATCGCCAAGGGACCTGGAGTGACAAGTGGTCTAAATACGCCGGTACAGACATACTTCCAATGTGGGTTGCTGATACCGATTTTCGCTCTCCACAAGCTGTGATTGATGCTTTAAAAACGCGTGTCGATCATGGCGTTTTTGGCTACACCCGCACACCAGAAACACTCAATCAGCTGTTTTCTGAACGCATGCAGCGCCTATACAACTGGACGGTCTCTGCTGAAGATCTAGTCTGGTTACCCGGTCTCGTCTGCGGGCTAAATTTAGCGACCCGCGCTTTAAGCACGGCTGAGCAATCCGTCATCACCGCCCAACCTATCTACCCACCCTTTATGTCCGCTCCCGCTCTCTCTTCGAGGGCGTTGATCACCATTCCCATGAAGGGTCGTGTCATTGATTTTGATGCACTAGAAGAGGCCATTACAGCAGAAACCAGACTGCTACTTTTCTGCAACCCACACAATCCTGGGGGTGGCGTCTACCGCCATGAAGAGCTCGAGAGGCTCGCACAGATCATTATCGATCAGGATCTATTGATCTGCAGCGATGAGATTCATTGCGATCTCATTTTACAACCTGAACTACAGCACACACCGATCGCGAGTTTGAGTGAAGAGATCGCCTCACGCACTGTGACGCTGATGGCGCCCAGTAAAACCTGGAACATTGCAGGGCTGGCCTGCTCTGTTGCGATCATTCAAAACCCCGAATTAAGAGCGCGATTTAAAAAGGTACGCAAGGGCATAGTGCCCGACGTCAATCTACTGGGCTACACCGCGGCAGAAGCCGCCTACTCACAGGGAGACGAATGGAATCGCAAGCAGTGCGAATATCTTAAGGGAAATAGAGACTACCTGATCTCTGAAATAGGCAAGATTCCCGGCTTAAGCATGCTACCTAACGAGGCCACCTACCTTGCCTGGATCGATGCCAATCAGCTTGGCGTCGACAGCCCACAACAACTGTTTGAATCTCAGGGTGTGGGACTATCTGATGGGGAGGATTTTGGTGCACCTGGATTTGTTAGACTTAACTTCGGGTGTCCAAGATCGCGTATTGAGGAAGCGGTTCGTAGGATGAAGCTGGCCGTCGATTCGCTCTAACAGCGCTCAAACCCGAAAGGGACAACCTCTTTGATACTGCTCGCGCCAACTTTGATCATCAGCAACCGATCAAAACCAAGTGCCACGCCGGCACAAGCTGGAATGCCGGATTCTAGGGCCGAGACTAAACGAGTCTCCAGCGGTCGTCGTGGAAGCCCTGAGGATTCACGCTGCTGATCGTCAGCTTCCAGCCGTTCAGCCTGCTCAGCGGGATCTCGCAGCTCCTGATAACCATTCGCCAACTCCATACCGCCCGCATACAGCTCGAAGCGGGCAGCCACTTTGACACCCTGATCATCCTCAACAACCTCAGCCAACGCAGCTTGAGAGGCGGGAAAATCAAATACTAGCACCGGTTCAATGAGTTTCGGCTCAATCAGATGCGACATGACCAGCTCGAGCCAAGTATCTTTGCGATCATCCGTAAAAGGGCACTCAAAATGGGGCTCAAGCAGAGCTTTTAACTGGTCAATGGTCGCTTGATGAGGATCCACGCCCACAAAGCGTTTAAACAGTTCACGATAACTGAGACGTTCCCAATGCTGCGGCCCCAGCACCGCAGTAACCAGAGCCTGAACTTCATCCATCAGCTGCTGCGCACTGAAACGAGGGCGATACCACTCAAGCATGGTGAATTCAGGATTGTGAAGCCGCCCTACCTCGCCATTCCTAAATGCTTTAGCCAACTGATAGATGGGGCCTGAGTCAGCTGCCAATAGGCGCTTCATGGCGTACTCTGGCGAACTCTGCAGGTAGTAACGCTGCTCTTCAGCCCCGGGGTAACTTGAGTAGGAGACTTCAAGTGAATCGATAAAAGGATCACTGACTGCCGCTTGTGACAGACATTGAGTATCCACCTCCATGACACCGCGTTCAGCAAAAAAAGCGCGCACATCAGCCAGCATCTTTGCTCGCTCACGAAGTGTTAAGATCTCTGCTGTAGGTTGCCAGTGATTTCGATTCATACAGACTCCAAAATTAGAACCAAAAACGGCAGCCGAAGCTGCCGTTTCTATTACGAACCCGTGTTAGGCACGGCTTACGTATTCACCGGTACGAGTGTCGATCTTAAGAACTTCACCCTGGTTGATAAATAGTGGCACACGAACCACTGCACCCGTGCTGAGAGTCGCAGGCTTAGAACCGCCCTGAGCCGTATCGCCTTTAAGGCCTGGATCAGTTTCAGTCACTTCAAGCTCAACAAAGTTAGGAGGTGTCACAGCAATAGGGTTGTCGTTAAATAGAGTGATCATCACTTTGTCACCCTCTTTCAACCACTGCGAACAGTCGGCAACGGCTTTCTCATCCGCAGCGTACTGTTCAAATGTGCTTGGCTCCATGAAGTGCCACATCTCACCATCACTGTAGAGGTACTCCATGTCACGATCCATCACATCGGCTGTTTCAGCTGATTCGTTCGATTTGAAAGTACGCTCCCAAATACGACCCGTCATAAGGTTACGAAGACGAACTCGAGTGAACGCCTGACCTTTTCCCGGTTTAACAAATTCAACTTCAACCATGTTACATGGATCGCCGTCGATCATCACTTTCATGCCAGTCTTAAACTGACCACTTGAAACGTTTCCCATCTCTTTTTCCAAATCATTGATTGAATGTTTGACGAGCATTCTACTTCAAAGGAGAATCGGCTCCAACAGATCGTTTACATTCTTGGAAATTTTGGTCACTTCAATGATGCAGCTGTTGGACATTACGCCAAACTCTTGGCAAGACTCACTGAAAAGTGCCATCACCGATCCTAAAGCCTTACTGGAGAGACTGTCCCTACCCAACGAGCTACTCGAACAGGCTCAAGCGGCTAGCCAGCTCTTCCCATTGCGAGTCCCTCTTGAGTTCCTAAGCCGCATGGAGCTAGGCAATCCAGACGATCCTTTGCTAAAACAGGTCCTTCCGATCAGAGACGAGTTCATTCAAACTCCAGGTTTCACAGAAGATCCGTTAAACGAGAGTGATGCACGCCCGACTCCAGGCGTTGTGCACAAATATAAAGATCGAGCACTGTTGATCTTAAGCGGAGCTTGCGCCATTAACTGTCGTTACTGTTTTCGCAGACACTTCCCTTACTCTGATAACCAGCTTAGTGGGGAGCATTGGCAAAGGGCTCTCGCCTATCTAAAAGAGCATACAGAGTTAAGAGAGGTGATCTTCTCAGGCGGTGATCCGCTGGTCACCTCTGATCACCGTTTTTCAAAGATGGTAGCGGATCTTGAAGCCATACCTCATCTCGAACGACTCAGAGTCCACACTCGCCTACCCGTAGTGATTCCATCCAGAGTAACTGATCAACTCAATGACACCTTGCATAAATCAAGGTTCGATTGTGTCGTGGTCCTTCACATCAACCACGCCAATGAGATTGATCAGAGTCTGAACAACGCCGTCACCAAGCTAAAACAGAGTGGTGCAACCATTCTCAATCAAGCGGTGTTGTTAAAAGGGGTTAATGACAGCGCTGATGAGCAGGTCAGACTCTCACGTGCTCTGTTTAGCGCAGGCATCCTCCCCTACTACCTCTTTCTTTTTGATCCTGTCGCAGGGGCCAGTCACTTTGATATCCCGATTGAACGGGGTAAAGAGATCTTTACGCAAATGCAGAGAGAGCTACCAGGGTATCTTGTTCCTAGACTCGCGAAAGAAATTTCAGGCAAAACATCAAAAACCTTGTTAATATCCAGTTAAGGTTTTTGGAGAAAACAACGTGATTGCAAAAAGAATAACAATGCAAAACGCTTTAAAACTGTCCCTGCCAGCACTGGTATTGTCAGGCTGTATCAGCTTGCCAGACACAACAGCTAAGCTGACAACTCAACCGCCCATCACACCCGCTCCACCACAAAAAACCCTGGTTATTCACCAACTTCAGACGGAAGTCATCACCCCAAAAAATGTTGCTGCAGTCATCGATTTCAGTAATCAGACGGATCGCGACCTGGACTACGTGATGTTTAAGACGATCGCTTTCGACGCAGAGGGTAAGGTTATTCCTGCGATGAAGAGCGGCGATGATCATGCCTACTTGAGAATTGCAGGGCCTTTGTCGCCCGAGCATAGAACCGGCGATCAACAGTGGGATAAGGTGTGGGCTGACAGCTCGGTTAGCTGTTTTAGAATTGAGAGTGCCGAACTGATCTTTTCAGACTCAAGCGTAGAGGACTACTCTACGGATCAGATAGAGCTCCAACTACCCACCTTGCAGCCTGCCATCTGTCAGCACGACCAAGGGTCGCTGGCAAGTAACTGATTATCAGTTTCGCGAGGTTATTTACTCCGTGAGGGCATGACTGGAAAAGCGGTGACGGTGCCCTCGGCATCCGTAATACGAGCTTTTCCTCGCTTCTCAACCTCATCAATCTGAATAATGGCCTGCATCGGAACGAAAGAGCGTTTTACACCTGCGAACTCCTGCTGTAGACGATCTTCGGCAGGATCAATCAGCATCTCAGTGTGACTACCAAACACGAAACCCTCTAGCGCAACAAACCCCCACATATCAGCACTGTAAACCTGTTCAACGTAAAGCTCGTAGACTTTATCTTTGTTGATGTAAGTGACGCGATAGAGGCGTTTGGCATCGGCCATTGAGAATCTCCAATCAATCTAAACTTGAGTTGCCTAATCAGGTTAGTGGGGGCGCTCTAAACAATTGCAAGTTCGTTAGCGCCAAAGAGTGCGCTGAGGTATACTTCATCGCCCCAAATGATGGGGCATAGATTCAACGTAACGACAGGTGAAACATGACTAAAAAGCTCTTTATCAAGACACACGGATGTCAGATGAATGAGTACGACTCCGCACGAATGGCTGACCTTCTGGGCGATAGCCACAAGCTGGAGCTAACCGATAATCCAGAAGAGGCTGACGTCCTGCTTCTAAACACCTGTTCAATTCGTGAAAAGGCGCAAGAGAAGGTGTTCCACCAGTTAGGCCGTTGGCGTCTTTTGAAAGAGCAAAAACCCGGATTAATGATCGGGGTAGGCGGCTGTGTTGCAAGCCAAGAGGGCGAAGCGATTCGTGATCGCGCGCCGTTCGTCGATATGATTTTTGGCCCACAGACCCTACACCGTCTTCCCGAGATGATTGAAGATACCAAGGGGGGCAAGGTCGGTATCGTTGATGTCAGCTTCCCAGAGATCGAAAAGTTCGACCACCTCCCCGCTCCTAAAGTTGAGGGGGCAGAGGCATTTGTTTCAGTCATGGAAGGTTGTAGTAAGTACTGTACTTTCTGTGTCGTGCCCTACACCCGTGGCGAAGAGGTCAGCCGACCGCTGGATGATGTGATAGCCGAGTGTGTTGAGCTGGCTGAACAGGGTGTGCGTGAAGTCAATCTACTGGGCCAAAACGTCAACGCTTACCTCGGTGCGACTCATGACGGTGATACGGCTGATCTGGCTGAGCTGATTCGCACCATCGCCGCGATTGATGGTATCGATCGTATTCGTTTCACAACCTCACACCCTGTAGAGTTTACCGACAGCCTGATCGAGGTTTATGACGAAGTGCCGGAATTGGTGAGCCATCTTCATCTACCGGTCCAGAGTGGCTCTGACCGCATACTAATGGCAATGAAGCGCGGCCACACGGCGATTGAGTACAAGTCGAAATTACGTCGAATCAAGGCGAAGCGTCCAGATATCAGCTTCTCGTCGGACTTTATCATCGGCTTCCCAGGTGAAACGGATGCCGACTTTGAGGCGACCATGAAGCTAATCGAGGATATAGGTTTTGATACGTCGTTCAGCTTCATCTACAGCCGTCGCCCAGGCACCCCTGCGGCAGACCTGCCTGACGACGTATCGGAAGAGACGAAGAAACAACGCCTACACATTTTGCAAAGCCGTATCACTCAGAACGCTTTGCAGATCAGCCGCCGCATGGTCGGAACCACTCAACGCATTCTGGTCAACGGTTACTCGCGTAAAGACCCTGGCCAACTATCGGGTCGCACGGAGAACAATCGTGTTGTGAACTTCCGTTGCGATAATCCAGACCTGATTGGTCACTTCGCCGATGTCCGCATTGCTGAAGCGCTTCCGAACTCGTTGATCGGTGAGTTAGTTAGCTCCGAGCTGGATCAATAATGAGCGAAACACAATCTTTCCACATCAACCTACAGCCTGAAGATGGCGCAGCCTTGGCTAATCTAGTCGGCCAGTTTGATGAGCACTTACGTCTGATTGAAGAGCGCACCGGAGTCCAAATCGGTAACCGTGGATTCCAGTTCAAAGTTGAAGGTGCAATTCAGGCCGTTCGCCCGGTCTGCACACTGATTGAAGCACTGTACAAAGAGTCTCTAAACGGCAAACCACTTGCCCCATCAGACATTCATCTATCGCTACAACACTCAGGCATTTCACAAACTGATGTGAAATCGACTGCGACGGATGATGTCACTATTCGTACTCGAAAAATGACGATTCGACCTCGCGGGGAGAATCAGCAAAAGTACGTTCAGTCGATTCGTTACCATGACATTAACTTTGGTATCGGACCTGCCGGCACCGGTAAAACCTACCTTGCGGTTGCTTGTGCGGTTGAGGCCCTTGAGCGCGAAGAGGTCAGTCGAATACTACTGGTTCGCCCTGCCGTCGAAGCGGGTGAAAAACTCGGTTTTCTACCCGGCGATCTGACTCAGAAAGTCGATCCCTACTTACGCCCTCTCTACGACGCACTCTATGAGATGATGGGCTTTGAGAAGGTAGCACGCCTGATCGAAAAGAATGTCATAGAGATCGCACCCTTAGCTTACATGCGCGGCAGAACGTTGAACGGCTCGTTTGTCATTCTTGATGAGTCACAAAATACGACACGCGAGCAGATGAAGATGTTTCTTACCCGCATAGGGTTTGGCTCAACAGCGGTTATCACAGGGGATAAAACCCAGGTCGACTTACCACGCGGCGCCAGCTCAGGCCTTATTCATGCAATGCAGGTACTGGACGGGGTGAAAGGGATTGGATTTACTCACTTCGAAGCGAAAGATGTGGTTCGTCACCCTATCGTGCAGCACATTGTACGTGCTTATGAAGCGTACGAAGCCAAACATACAGACGAGCGTAAATAGTGATTCATTTAGAGGTTATTCGCGCTGTTGATAGCAACTCACTCCCGAGTGATGAGCAGTTTCAATCCTGGGCCGAATTAGCGGCATCACAGCTATCGGGCGAAGCTGAACTATGCATTCGTATCGTTGATGAAACCGAGAGCCAGACACTGAATCGTGAATATCGCGGTAAAGACAAGTCGACCAACGTACTCTCTTTTCCGTTTGAAGCACCTCCGGGCTTCCCTGGCAATATATTAGGTGATCTAGCGATTTGTGCCGCGGTTGTAGAGCGCGAAGCAACCGAACAAAACAAACAGATTCATCACCATTGGGCTCACATGGTGATCCATGGGGTATTGCATCTACTTGGATTCGATCATATAAAGGATGAAGAAGCCGAGGAGATGGAGTCACTTGAACGAGAACTGCTCGCTCAACTCCAAATCCCAGACCCCTATATTTGAGGCAACCACACACTATGAGTGAAGACCGATCGAGCGGCTCATCCAAAAGCTTTTTTAGCAAACTTGCTTCAGCTTTTTCGGATGAGCCCAAAACCCGCGAAGACCTGTTTGAAGTTCTTTATGAGGCCAACGACACTGGCCTACTAGACCAAGATGCGCTAACGATTGTAGAAGGCGCTATACAAGTGACCGACATGCAAGTGCGTGACGTCATGATCCCTAGATCACAAATGGTCTCGGTACAGATCGATCAATCTGCCCACGAATTTATGCCACTGGTCATCGACAGTGCACACTCTCGCTTTCCTATTGCAGGTGAAAACCCAGATGAGATCGTCGGCATTCTTCTTGCCAAGGATCTTCTTCCCTATGCACTGGACGGCCGCTTAGAACAGTTCAGTCTCGCTGAGCACCTTCGCAAAGCAACCTTCATTCCTGAAAGTAAGCGACTGAACGTCTTGCTACGTGAATTCCGTGTCACACGCAATCACATGGCCATCGTCGTTGATGAGTACGGCGGAATTGCCGGTCTTATTACCATCGAAGACGTGCTCGAACAGATCGTCGGGGATATCGAAGATGAGCACGACGAAGATGAAGACGAGGGCAACATCAAAGCCTTTGAAGATGATGGCTTCATTGTCAAAGCGTTAACCCCTATCGAAGACTTTAACGAGTACTTTGACGTCGGCCTACCTGATGATGAGTTCGATACCGTGGGTGGACTGGTGACACGTCAATTTGGTCACCTACCCGATAAAGGGGAGACGATTCGACTCGATGACTTCACCTTCACCGTGCTAGCGTCTGAAAACCGCAGAATTAGACTGCTACAGGTTAAGCACCACAAGGAGTAGTGATGCTGCTCCAGCCTCTTGTGAATAGGACTTTGGCGGTTGCTGCAGGGGCAATAGCGACACTCGCTTTTGCCCCTTTTAGTTACCCGCTATTAGCGATTGTCTCTATTGCCACCCTCTACTTGCTGACCCTTAAATCCGATTCAGCGTTCCTGATGGGTTGGCTCTATGGTTTGGGATACTTCACCGCCGGTGTCTCTTGGGTCTATGTGAGTATTCACTTACACGGTGGCATGGGTGTTTTAGCCGCCGCACTGATGACTCTCATGTTCACTGGCGCGTTAGCGATACTCTTTGCCGCACAAATTTGGCTCTACAAACGCCTGTTTACTGACGGCTCAGCACCAGGATTTGTCGCTCTTTGGATCTTGTTTGAATGGGTGAGAAGCTGGCTATTTACCGGCTTCCCTTGGCTGCTCATCGGCTATGCGTTCATCGATACACCACTTATCTCATTAGCCCCGATCGGCGGCGTGTGGCTAGTGTCGGCGATGGTTCTGATCATTGCTGTCTCGGCTTCCCATGTCATCCACCGTAAAAAACCGACCCCTCTCCTACTGATCCTTGCGATATTAGGTGCCTCTTACCTTATTCCGTCACACTGGACAGAGAGTTCAGAAAAGACCGTCTCGATCACATTAATACAGCCCAATTTAGCCCAAGAGTCTAAGTGGCAAATTGAGCAAGTTGATCGACACATACAGAACATTATTAATTTAAGCGTCCAAGCACCCGCTACCGATCTGCTCATTTGGCCTGAGACCGCCGTACCCAAATTAATAGGCCGCGCCATCAACCAGATCAGTCCGCTAGTGGAGATCCTCAACCAACAAGGCACCACGTTAATTTCAGGTTTCCCAAGAAAAGAGTGGAGTGAGAGCCAACAGCGAAACCTGTACCACAACTCGGTGGGCACGTTGACGGGTAAAATCAGCCTGTACGACAAACAGAGACTGGTCCCTTTTGGGGAGTACATTCCCTTTGAAAATCAGTTGCGAGGGCTGATCGCCTTTTTTGATCTACCAATGTCCAGCTTTAGCTTGCCAGAACAACCAACTTTTCAGGTAGAGACACCTCAGGGGTCGCTGGCGGGCGCAATCTGTTATGAGATCGCCTACCCAGAGTTGGTCAGAGAGAATGCCAATCAGAGTGACATGATTCTGACGCTCTCTAATGACACCTGGTTCGGCGGATCTCATGGCCCAGATCAGCACTTTGAGATCACCAGAATGCGTGCTATCGAAAATGGTAGGCCCGTGATAAGAGCCACCAACAACGGTATTTCAGGCTTCATTGATGCCAAGGGTCAAGTCTTAGCGACCGCACCCAGATTCGAGACGGCGATCCTAACCCATGAGATCGCCCCAAGCATGGGCCAAACCCCCTATCAACAGTTGGGGTTGTGGCCAGCGCTTATCCTTGCTGCAGCACTGTTATTAGCCGCGCTATTTAGACATCGCTCGTTCAAACAGAACCGCTGAACAGTCACGACAAGGCTGTAACTTTTGACTCTCGCTCAGCGTCTGCTTAGCTCCGCACTGAGTACAGACAAACTGACCAGGTAGCGCGATTTCACCGGCGGCGTAGTGCGCTTCACCGTGACTCAACTGTTCACGGAGCAACTCCTGCTCAATACGAGTTTTATCGGCCACTCTCATCAAGCGATCAACAATCCCCTTCTCCAATACGGCAAGATCCAGCTCTAACCAATCAGCCAGCGCTCCGCCGACCTTTTGAACACCGATTGAGAACTGCTTCAGATCACGCATTAGGTAGGCTTTTAGCAGGGCCGCTTCATCTGCAGACATATCAAGCGCTGTCTGCTCCAACTCAACCGTTTCATTGACCGCTGAAGTAAGCTTCTCAAGCGTCACTTCACTGGCACCATCGAGAGAATCCATCACTTGATCGACCAATTGATCATAACGGCCAGAATCGAGCTTATCTTGGTTTGTATCACTCATAAGTAAACTCCTTTTAAGAGCGGATTATTCAGCAGCCAAACCTGTCGGCGCGACCGCATCTGATGTATCCTATGCAGTATTGAACAGTATTAATGAAATAACCATTGAGCGGTGTCATTTCTTAGCAAAGTAATTTGCTCCAAGAACAATGATGCCGTTTTTATGTTTGCAGAATATAGAGACCGATGAACGAACAGTACCAACCCCAGGATATTGAGCCGAAAGTCCAGCAGCAGTGGGAAGAATCCGGCGCATTCAACGTTGAAGAGGATTCCAGCAAAGAGAAGTTTTACTGCCTCTCGATGTTCCCTTACCCAAGTGGTCGTCTGCACATGGGCCACGTACGTAACTACACCATCGGTGATGTCGTCTCTCGATACCAGCGCATGCAGGGCAAAAACGTTCTTCAGCCTATGGGTTGGGACGCCTTTGGTCTACCAGCTGAAAACGCTGCACTTAAAAACAATGTGCCGCCTGCTAACTGGACCTACAGCAATATCGATTACATGCGTAATCAGCTTAAACAGATGGGCTTTGGTTACGACTGGGATCGCGAGCTAGCGACCTGTCACCCGGAGTACTACCGTTGGGAGCAGTGGTTCTTTACTCGTCTTCTTGAGAAAGGTCTGGTCTACAAGAAAGAGGCCGAGGTGAACTGGGACCCAGTTGACCAAACCGTTCTGGCTAACGAGCAAGTGATCGATGGTCGCGGTTGGCGCTCTGGCGCGATTGTTGAGCGTAAGAAAATCCCTCAATGGTTTCTGAAAATTACTGACTACGCAGACCAACTACTGGAAGATCTAGAGAAGCTGGATCACTGGCCAGAACAGGTCCGCACTATGCAGCGCAACTGGATCGGCCGCTCTAAAGGGGTTGAGCTGAAATTTGCGGTGCCTAACAAAGGTGATCTAGAGGTCTTCACAACCCGCCCTGATACGCTGATGGGTGTTACCTATGTAGCCGTTGCACCACAACACCCTCTAGCACTTGAAGCAGCCGAAAATAACCCAGAACTTGCTAGCTTTATTGATGAGTGTCGTCACCAAAAAGTCGCCGAAGCTGACATGGCGATGATGGAAAAACGCGGCATGCCATTGGGCATCGAAGCCACTCACCCTCTCACTGGTGAAATGGTGCCGGTTTGGACAGCAAACTTTGTTCTGATGGATTACGGTTCAGGCGCTGTCATGGCGGTTCCGGGTCACGACCAACGTGACTGGGAGTTTGCAACCAAATACGGACTGAACATCAAACAGGTCATCAAGCCTCTGTCTGACGATCAGACTGTCGACTTGACGAAAGAAGCGTTCACAGAGAAAGGCGTTCTGTGCAACTCGGGTGACTTTGACGATCTAGAGTTCGAAATGGCGTTTAAAGCCATTGCAACTGAACTGAACAACAAAGGTCGCGGTCATACAACCATCAACTTCCGCCTTCGCGATTGGGGTGTTTCACGCCAACGCTACTGGGGCGCACCGATCCCGGTTGTTAACTGTAATAGCTGTGGATCAGTACCCGTACCTGAAGATCAGCTGCCTGTGCTTCTGCCAGAAGAGGTAACCTTCGACGGCGTCGGTTCACCGATTAAAAAGATGGAGAGCTTCATCAAAACAAGCTGTCCAAAGTGTGGCGCAGATGCAGAACGCGAAACGGATACCTTCGACACCTTCATGGAGTCAAGTTGGTACTTTGCTCGCTATGCAAGCCGTTACTCAGACAGTGCGATGCTGGATCCTCAAGCAGCCAACTACTGGCTCCCTGTTGATCAGTACATCGGTGGTATCGAGCACGCTATTTTGCACCTACTCTACTCACGCTTCTATCACAAACTACTGCGTGACGAGGGTCTAGTAAACTCTGATGAACCTTTCACTCGCCTACTCTGTCAGGGCATGGTTCTAGCCGATGGCTACTACTACGAAGATGAACAGGGCGGTAAGGTTTGGATCTCACCGGTTGATGTAGAGACTGAGACAGACGAGAAAGGTCGTGTGACCAAAGCCACTCATAAAGAGACGGGTAAAACGCTGATTCACGACGGCATGTCCAAGATGTCTAAGTCGAAAAACAACGGCATCGACCCTCAGGTTATGATCGATCGATACGGCGCCGATACGGTTCGTCTATTCATGATGTTTGCGGCACCACCAGAACAGTCACTAGAGTGGTCTGACTCAGGTGTGGAAGGTGCACACCGTTTCATCAAACGTCTCTGGAAACAGGCACACGACCATATCGCAGCCGGCCCAGCATCAACTTTAGACACGTCCAAGCTGAATGATGGGCAGAAAGAGCTGCGCCGTAAGACTCATGAAACCATCCAAAAAGTGACGGATGATATTGAGCGCCGCCAGACATTCAATACAGCCATTGCCGCTGTCATGGAGCTTTCAAACAGTATCGGTCGATTCAACGATGACTCCGAGCAAGGACGTGCTTGTAAACAAGAAGCGCTTAGCGCTGCTGTCCAGCTGTTGTCCCCGATCATTCCACACGCAGCCGATCAGCTGCTGACTGAACTGACGGGTGCAAGCCAAAATGATAGCTGGCCAAGCGTTGATGAATCCGCTTTGGTACGTGATAACATCGAGATGATTGTGCAGGTTAATGGCAAACTTCGTGCTCGTATCAATGTTGCCGCCGATGCCGATAAGGACACAATTTTGCAACTGGCCCTGGCTGAAGCTAATGTTCAGAAATACATGGAAGGCCTAACGCTGCGCAAAGAGATTGTTGTACCAGGCAAACTGGTCAACATCGTCGTCAGCTAGGAGTAAAAGATGAAGTTGTCACGTACGTTCGTTGCAGGTTTCGCCATGCTGTTTCTAACAGCTTGTGGCTTCCACCTAAAAGGGCTTTATGAGGTACCACCAGCGTTACAGCAATTAACTCTGGTCGAAAACACCACACAGCCCACTTCGTTAGGCAGAGAGCTGACAACTCAACTGCAACGCAACGGCGTGACCCTAACATCCCGAGCTAAGCTTAAACTGATCGTTGAATCGGCACGCTACAATCGCCGCGCGGTGATTCTTGATGCCAATGCAGATGCACAAGAGTACGAATTGAGCGGTGAAGCTCAATTTGCCATCTATCAAGGTGATAGCACAGCGCCCGCCATTGAGCGCCGAGTCAATGTTCAACGCAGTGTTACCGAAACTTCAGACACCTTGGCGCAAGAGACTCTGGAAGCGCGCTACCGCTCAGAGATCAATCGTGCACTGGCTGAACAGATTATTCGCCAATACCTAAGTTTCGTTCCGCGCTAACCTATGAAAGTTAGAGTTGATCAGCTACCTCAGCAGCTCAACAAGCTAAATACTGCGCTACCGGTGTACCTTGTAACCGGGGACGAAACACTTCAACACGACGAAAGCTGTGACGCCATTCGAGCCCATCTTCGCGGTCTAGAATTCACTGAACGAGAGCTCTATCACATCGATTCCAGCTTTAACTGGGACAGCCTGATGGAGGCCGCCAATAGCCTCTCTCTATTTGCAGAGCGCAAAATTATTGAGTTACGACTCGGTTCACAAAAGATCAAAAAAGCCGAATCAGATCTGCTACAACGCTATCTAGAGAACCCTGCGCCCGATACGGTGATATTCATTTTGGCTGATCGACTCGATGCCGGTGCGAAAAAGAGCGCCTGGTTCAAGCTGGTCGAAAAGCTCGGGCTAGTGGTTGAAATCTGGCCCATTGAAGTTGACCAACTCCCGCGCTGGCTAGCGACACGCCTTCAATCTTTTCCAATCTCTATGGATCAAGAGGCGATCGGCGTCTTAGCCGATCGTGTAGAGGGCAACCTACTCGCGGCACAACAAGAGTTAGAGAAGCTCTCTCTGCTCTACCCCAACCAAACCCTTGATGCCAACCAGGTTGCCGAGGCGGTTGGCGACATGTCACGATTTGATGCCTTTGCACTTGCAGATGCGGCGATACAAAGACAACCTGCAAGAGTACAACACATTCTGCAGGCGCTAAGACAAGAGGGTGTCGAACCGACCTTCATACTCTGGGCCATTTCACGTGAGTTGCGCACGCTAAGCAGCGTGATTACAGAGATATCAGAAGGGAAGAATTACGATACGATTGCGAACAGACTGAGACTGTTTAGCAAACGTAAAACCGCTATTCGCAATGCCAGTCGTCAGATTAAAGTCTCGGAGATTGAGCAGTTACTGCGACTTTGTGGACAAGCTGATCAGGCCGTTAAAGGACAACTACCGACCGACCCCTGGTTAATAATTGGACAGATCTGCTTACGCCTAGCGGGTGTCGAGATGGCTTCACTCCATACCCAACACTCAGCCCCTTAAGCGAGCCTAACCACCTCAGACCTTAGCTACTTGGCTCCCGCAAAAGAGAGCTGCCGCCACGCCTCATAAACAACAATGGCACAGGCATTAGACAGATTCAAACTGCGTGAATCAGGACACATCGGCAAGGTAATTGCATCGGTCGAATCGATGACACTCTGAGGCAGACCCCGTGTCTCCGGGCCCAATAGAATCATATCACCCGATGCAAAATCAGCATCGGTATAGGCGCGATCCGTTTTGGTCGTCATCGACCATACTTTTCTTGGGGAGACTGATTGAATACAGGCTTCTAATGACTCATGAACTTTCATAGAGGCAAACTCGGCATAATCCAATCCCGCTCTGCGCAGGCGCTTATCATCCAGCTCAAAGCCGAGGGGTTTAATCAAATGAAGGGAGAAACCCGTGTTAGCACACAGGCGAATAATATTTCCGGTATTGGGTGGTATCTCGGGTTCGTAAAGAGCAACGTGAAGCATATCGGCACCTAAACTGTTAGATGCCGATTGTAGCATTAAGCGACTCTAATCCGCCTCAATACCCAGCTCTTTTAGCTTGCGGGTTAGGGTATTTCGCCCCCAGCCTAAAAGTTCAGACGCATCACGTTTACGGCCACCCGTATGTTTAAGCGCAGTCTCTATCAACACCTGCTCAAACTGACGTTCAGCCTCTTTGAGGATGCCCCTCTCCCCTTCAAAGAGACGCTGATCAGCCCAGCCACGCAGTGCTTGTTCCCAATTACCATGAACAACAGGGCGTTCATTTGAGGACTCTAGAAGCTCTGGTGGTAAATCAGAGACAAGAACCTCTCGACCAGACGCCATCACGGTAATCCAGCGACAGGTGTTTTCCAGCTGTCGCACATTACCTGGCCAAGTCAGATCGCGCAGAAAACGCTCTGTTTCCGGCTTAAGAATCTTAGTCTCAACGCCCAGCTCTTTCGCCGAACGTGACAAAAAGTGGCGAGCGAGACGAGGAATATCTTCACGACGCTCATTTAACGAGGGGATGTGAACTCGAATCACGTTTAGACGGTGGAACAGATCCTCACGAAACTTGCCCTCTTTAACGAGGTTTTCGAGATTTTGGTGGGTAGCTGCAATGATTCGAACATCAACTTTAACCGGTGTATGACCACCGACACGGTAGAACTCACCGTCAGCAAGAACACGCAAGAGTCGAGTTTGAGTATCCGCAGGCATATCGCCGATCTCATCAAGGAACAGTGTGCCACCATCGGCCTGTTCAAAACGGCCACGGCGCGAAGCTTGAGCTCCGGTAAAGGCACCCTTTTCATGCCCGAACAGTTCAGACTCAATCAAGTCATGTGGAATAGCCGCCATGTTCAATGGAATAAACTCATTACCCGCACGCGGACTGTGGCGATGCAGAGCATGGGCCACCAGCTCTTTACCTGTACCAGACTCACCATTGATCAATACAGTAATCGGGGAATGAGACAGACGACCAATGGCACGGAACACCTCCTGCATAGCCGGCGCCTCACCAATGATCTCAGGTGTATCATCTTCAACAATCACTTCGGTTTGTTGACGCTGCTCTTCAACGTGCTGCACCGCTCGCTGAACCAGCGCTACCGCCTCATCAATATCAAATGGCTTAGGCAAGTACTCAAAGGCACCACCTTGATAAGAGGCAACCGCGGAATCTAAATCTGAGTGAGCGGTCATGATGATAGTCGGAATGTCTGCATAATCAGCTTGAAGCTGCTCTAGCATCTCAAGACCATCAATGCCCGGCATACGAATATCGCTGATAATCACATCAGGCTGTTCACGCTTAATTTTACGCAGCAACGCATCGCCCGACTCAAACACTTCTGTCGCCAAGCCACTGCCAGAGATCGCTTTCTCTAAAACCCAACGTATTGAGCGATCATCATCTACTATCCAAACGGTTGCTGGCTTAGCCATCTCAACTCTCCAAAGGAATTAAAATTTTAAAATTTGTTGTACTGGGTTTCGAGGCGACCTCGATTAAACCCTGGTGCTGACCAATAACAGATTGGGCAATCGATAGTCCCAACCCAGACCCTTCCGCACGACCGGTCACCATCGGATAGAACACGGAATCTAAAAGATCCTTTGGTATGCCCGGACCGTTATCGATAATCTCTACGCAGCAGACCAGTCGATGCTGCTCTGCGCCCAGCGTAATTCGTCTGAGCGCTCGTGTTTTCATACGGATTTGCGGAGCGGCTGTTTCAGACTCTTTCAGGGCCTGCATCGCATTTCTGCAGATGTTTAAAACCGCTTGGATCAACTGTTCACTGTCGCCGTTAAACTCCGGCAGACTTGGGTCGTAGTCACGAACCAACTGAATCTCTTGCTCGCTTTCAACTTCAATCAGAGCACGCACACGCTCGAGCACCTCGTGAATGTTCACCGGGTGTATGTTGGGCTTCTTGTAAGGCCCCATCAGACGATCCACCAGATTTCTTAACCGATCCGCTTCATCGATGATAATTCCGGTGAACTCTTTAAGCCCCTCATCATCCAGCTCGCGCTCTAGCAACTGTGCAGAGCCGCGAATCCCGCCCAACGGGTTCTTGATCTCATGTGCCAAGCCACGCACAAGCACTTTGGCGGTGGCATGTCGATTCAACATCTCCTCTTCACGCTCAATTCGAACCAGGCGATCACGTGGGTGCAACTCCATCAGTAGAAACCCATTCGGTAACCTTGAGATGGTGTAATCCGTCATCAACTCGTTACCACCAAAGGTAATCAGAGCGGCTTCGCGTTTACTGACATGCTGTCCCGTCGCAGAGACACTCTCTAATAGCTTGAGCTCCTCTTCGGAACCAATAAAGAGATACTCGATGTGTGAATTTTTTAAGCGTTTAAAGCTACCCTCTAACAGAACCTCAGCGGCCGGATTCATATACTTCAACTCGAACTTCTGCCCCAGTACCAATACAGCCGTATTGAGGTTTTCAAGAATCAATTTGTACTGTTGCGATCCGAACATTAGGTATTCCCAAGGGTTTTGATGACTTAACAGCTCTACTCTAGCGTTAAGCCTTAATAGCTCTACTTAATAAGCAAAAAGGTTGCCAACTCAGCGAAACCCAGTAACCACGGGCTTTTGAGTTTTAGCATGCACAATAGAATGGCATATATGAAGATATTATGCACCATTTTGGTGCGAGGTGTTTTGTGCGCATCCATGCGCCTGCAGGATACCGTCCATCCTGGACATAAAAAACCCGGCAGGTTGAACTGACCCCCAATAGTTGGACATAACAATCCAATTATCGGGGGTCTTTTTATGTCCAGGTATAACAGAGTATTTAAACTGCAATTAGCAAAGCTTTGTGAAACTCAAAGCTCGGCGAGTTTGTC
>NZ_WBYI01000009.1:0-129173 GCF_013282965.1 Marinobacterium sp. xm-a-152
ACCAAGACGCATCTTACAGTATCCAATGCGTTAACCAGTTTTGCCTGGTGACAATAGAGACGTGGAACCACCTGATCCCTTACCGAACTCAGTCGTGAAACGCGTCATCGCCGATGGTAGTGTGGGGCTTCCCCATGTGAGAGTAGGTCATTGCCAGGCACCTAATAAACAAAGAACCCCAGTACCGAAAGGTCCTGGGGTTTTTTGTTTATCAGGCGGCGGTGCCCTACTGTGCACTACAAAGGGTCCATGTGACCACAGATGCACCGAAGGTGCGCTGGGGAGGCGCCAACGGCGTCGCGAAGCGATGACGAGCAACGCTCGGCACCTATTGTAGGTCATTCACTCGAGCACCGTTCGTAACCTATTGTAGGTCATTGCGAGCTTCGTACAGGATCTCTGCCAAACCCTTCGCGGCCTTTGCAAGACCGCTCCAACGGTTTTAAAAAGGCTCTGCTAAATGCACCAGCGGATGACAGGATAAATCCTGTCACCGGCACCTTGTCAGATAAACCTGGCGCCAGTCCATCATTTTAATACACCGCTTCGCGGTGATCGCGGTCTGCCGCTACGCGGCAGTTCGCTCCTACAGTCGGACTTCGTAATACATCTCTGCTAAACCTATCACGGCCTTTGCAAGACCGCTCCAACGTCTCAACTTTCTCCCCCTACCATGCCCATTTAATGCTATATTTACTCTCATCTAATCAACGCGTTTTGGAGTGGTATAGCGTGTATTCTGAAGAAGACATTCGTCGTCTTACTTGGCAGTCTCGTCGTGGTATGTGGGAGTTGGATCTGCTGTTTGTCCCATTTATGGAGAATCACTTTCGTGATCAATCGGTTGAGGATCAGGATCGCTTTGTGAAGCTTCTTGATTGTGAGGATCAGGAGCTCTTTCTCTGGTTCATGCAGCGTGAAAAGCCGGCTGATCCTGATATGGAGAGGGCGGTCTCTGTGGTGTTGGATTGTGTTCGCGCCAGTAAGGTTTGATCTTATCGAATCTAAAGCCAAACGTCAGTTTACGTTTGGCTTTTTTGTTTTAGTTGCTTTAACCCCTTTACTCACCGGTGCATCGACTGCGGTGTATCTTCTTTTACTTATCTTCTCACTATTGGTCTATAGTGCCTTGGCTCCATTTGAGCGCTTTACCGGCTTTGTTTGGAATGCCGATAAAGATAGGTTTTACCTGTTTTTAGATGAGAAGATGTTAGAGACAGCTCCACCCGATCAAATCATAAACTTAAGGTTTGTTCTTTTTATTAAAGTGCAACCAATAGAGCGTGCATTACCCGTTTGGATTTGTGTCTGGTTTGACCAATTAGCAGAGAGTGGGTGGCGGCGCTTATCGGTTATTTCTCAATACGCGCCTATTAGAGCTAAGCGTTAACGCCCCAGAAGTAGTTTTCCGGTACCAGAACGGTGTCATAAAGATCAGGTGACTGTTCTGGGTAGTCGAGTGTGTAGTGAAGGCCACGTGATTCTGTGCGTTTCATAGCACAGCGAATGATCAGTTCTGATACCGTCACTAGATTACGAAGTTCGATCAGATATTTACTCACTTTATAGTTGCTGTAGTACTCATTGATCTCATCGTTCAATAGATCGATACGGTGCTGAGCTCGCTGTAGGCGTTTATCAGTACGTACAATACCCACGTAGTCCCACATAAAACGGCGCAGTTCATCCCAGTTGTGCGAGATGATGACATCTTCGTCTGAGTTAACTACCTGTGAATCATCCCAGTTAGGGACCTCTGGGAAGGCTTCTCCACTCTCTTGTAGTAGTGATGCCACCTGTTCAGCCGCGGATTTACCATACACGACACACTCAAGTAGCGAGTTTGATGCTAATCGGTTTGCGCCATGAAGGCCTGTAAATGCGGTCTCACCAATGGCAAAGAGTCCTTTGATATCGGTCTGGCCATTTATGTCGGTCATGACACCGCCACAGGTATAGTGTGCAGCTGGTACTACGGGTATCGGTTCCTTAGTAATGTCGATCCCAAGTTCTAAACAGCGCTCATAAATGGTGGGGAAGTGCTCTTTAATGAAATCTGCGGGTTTGTGAGAAATGTCCAGGTGAACATATTCACAACCAACACGTTTCATCTCAAAGTCGATGGCGCGGGCGACGATATCACGTGGTGCCAGTTCGGCTCTCTCATCAAATCGGTGCATGAAGCGGGTGCCGTTAGGTAGTTTGAGAATACCTCCTTCGCCACGTATTGCTTCGGTGACCAAAAAGCTCTGTGCTTTAGGGTGATAAAGGTAGGTAGGGTGGAATTGATTAAACTCTAGGTTTGCAACTCGGCAGCCTGCTCGCCAAGCCATTGCAATACCATCGCCGGAAGCGACGCCGTTAGGGTTGGTGTTATAGAGGTAAGCCTTAGAGGCACCGCCAGTTGCTAATATGATGGTTCGAGCAAGAAACAGATCAACGCTCTCTGTCTCTTGATTGTAGACATAGGCACCTACACACGCATCTTCACCTAAGCCTAATTTGCGACGGGTGATTAAGTCGATTGCAATTCGATCTTCAAACAGCTCAATGTTGCTTGCCGATTTGGCTTGACTGATTAGGGTTTGCTGAATCGCTTTGCCTGTTGCATCGGCCGAGTGAAGTACACGGCGATGTGAGTGGCCGCCTTCTCTTGTTAAATGATACTGCTCTTCCTGTCGTGTGAAAGGTACACCTTGATCGATTAGCCATTGAATGCCTTTGGGGCCATCTTTTACGGTGTGTTGAACAGAGTCTAAGTGTCCAAGGTTGGCACCAGCAACGAGGGTGTCGTTGATGTGGTTTTCGGTTTGATCTTTTGGATCAAAAACACCGGCTATTCCACCCTGTGCCCACCAGGTAGCACCATGCTCTAATTTACCCTTGCTCAAGACGTGCGCCTTCAGGTTGGAGGGTAAATTTAGTGCGGCTGTTAAACCGGCTGCGCCACTGCCAATGATCAGTACATCTGCTTCAAATCGTGCCATCTGTTTTGACTTATTGAGACCGTAAAAAAGAGCTCTATTATGCGAGTGTGTTTAGCTCTTGGTAAGGGGTTTGTAAAAAAACTTCAATAATTGGGGAACTTTTCGACATTTTTTGAATCTTAGTCTGTGTAAGAGATTGATCGGCTTGATATTAGGTTGGTGTAACAATCATACTGTCATCCTCCGAAGCCCTTTGGCATTGACTAGGATAGAGAGTGAACGATTCCAACCATAAGATAACCGATCAGATGCTTGTTGAGCGTGTACAGGCAGGTGATCAGCGTGCGTTTGATCTGCTCGTTAAGCGTTATCAGCATAAGATTATTGCACTGGTAGGGCGTTACATTCACGATCAATCAGAGTCGTTGGATGTTGCACAAGAGACGTTCATTAAGGCCTATAAGGCGCTTAAGAATTTTAGAGGTGAAAGTGCCTTTTACACTTGGCTGTATCGTATAGCCATTAACACTGCGAAGAACTATTTAGTCGCAAGAAGTAAAAGACCACCTGATAGAGATTTAGATTTTCAAGATCTAGAGAGCGACACAGAGCTTAGAGATCTTGAAACACCAGAAAATAGTTTGCATCGAGATGAGATGTTCGAGGTGATGACCCGAACGCTCGAGCAACTTCCTGAAGAGCTTCGAGTGGCGATAACACTCAGAGAGCTTGAAGGGATGAGCTACGATGAGATCTCCGAAGTAATGGGGTGTCCAATTGGTACCGTCAGATCAAGGATCCATCGAGCTCGTGAAGCGATTGATAATGAGTTGAAACCAATGCTCTCTAACTAGAGCAAATGAGGATCAAATATGTCGAGCAATAGAGAAAGTCTTTCTGCATTGATGGACTCGGAGGCAACTGAATTTGAGTTGCGTCGTGCTCTTAAACATTACGACGAGAACAGTGAAGACGCGCAAGTATGGCGTCGTTACCACCTCGCTCGTACCTTGATGCGTGAACAGAGCATCGACTCTACTGTTGATATCTCATCTCAAGTCATGGCCTCTATTTCAGAAGAGCAATCAACTCAGGTTGTAGAGACAAAAACCTCTAGTTGGAGTGCGTTAGGTAGCATGGCTGTTGCTGCATCCCTTACTCTAGCTGTCATGATTGGTTTGAACAGCGCTCAGTTAGGTGAGCCGAGCTCATTGGCATCCAATGGCTACCTAGAGCGTAATCAAGGTTCTTCGGATCTTATGCGCACATCTCTGGCGTCAGGCGTTGAGGCTTCACAAGAGAGCAAGCCAGCCCTAGAAGTGATTCGTCTATCTGAAGGTCTTCGCGGTCAGATCGATGAGCATCTTGCACTGTTAAACAGCAATGCGACTGACTGGCAGGTTAACTGGCTACCTGATGGCTTTGCTGAAGTATCAGAACGACTGGTTGGTGACAGTCAATCAAAACTCTACAAAAAGGGCGATCAGGTGCTGAGTGTGGTGATTAAACCGGCTGAAGCAGTCTCTGCATCGGAAGGTGCCTTAAGCGCTCAAGGTTTGGTAGCTGTAGGTCGTTTAGTTGATGATCGTTTTGTCTCAGTGGTGGGTGACTTGTCACTGACTGATGCAGATAAAGTGGCTGCAAGCGTGGTGGTCGCTAGCAACTAATTCATGATCGAAGAGCGCGCGACGGTTCTCCGTTCTGAGGCCGATCAAGTTTGGGTAGAGGTGAGTCGCCAAAGTGCTTGTGCAGCCTGTGCAAGCTCATCGACTTGTGGCCAGAAACGCCTCAGCGATTGGTTCCCAACCAAACGCGTTGAAGTTCTGATCGATAACCCCAGTCGTCTTATTGTATCGCCAGGCCAAGAGGTTTGGGTTGGATTGGAAGAGGGTGCCTTGGTTGGGGCCTCTGTCACCGTCTACCTTATACCGCTGGTCGGTATGATCCTTCTGCCAATTTTGGCGAGATTTTTAAACTTTTCAGAATTTTTTCAGATAGTTGGCGCTATCCTTGGATTCATAGTCGGCTTGTTCATTGGCCGTAATATGGGTTTAAGAGGCGTTGCATCAGGGCAGTATCAGCCACGTTTGCTTCGCTAAGGTTTTTACCTAAGGAGTAAATATGACCTTTCTTCGATCAATTACCTTCGTAGCGGGTATCGCTATTTCATCCTTGGCGATGGCCAAGCAGTTACCCGATTTTACGGATTTAGTGAAAACGCTGTCGCCATCTGTCGTCAATATAAGCACGATTCAAGAACAGAAACAGAGTTCTCGTTCGGCTATGCCTCATAACTTCAACGACCAGGAAGTGCCAGAGATCTTCCGCGACTTCTTCAGGGGCTTTCAGCAGCCCCCTGGGCAGCAGCCTCGTATGCATCCACAATCGCTGGGCTCGGGCTTTATCATTTCGGATGATGGCTACATTCTGACCAATCACCATGTGATCGATAAAGCTGAGAAAGTTCTGGTTAGACTGAATGATCGACGCGAAATTGAGGCAGAGATTATTGGTTCTGATCAACGTTCAGATGTGGCGCTGCTTAAGGTCGATGCTAAAGATCTACCGGCACTGGAGATCGGTAGCTCTTCTGAGCTTGAAGTGGGTGAATGGGTACTGGCTATTGGCAGTCCTTTTGGTTTTGACTCAACCGTTACGGCCGGTATTGTCAGCGCTAAGGAACGAGCCCTTCCAGGTGACTCTTATGTACCTTTTATTCAAACAGATGTGGCGATCAATCCAGGCAACTCCGGAGGCCCGCTATTCAATCTAGATGGCGAAGTGGTCGGTATCAACTCGCAGATATATACCCGCTCAGGTGGCTTCATGGGGGTCTCTTTCTCCATTCCGATCGATGTGGCTATGGAGGTTGCCAATCAGCTCAAAGAGAAGGGAAGTGTCTCTCGAGGTTGGTTGGGTGTAATCATTCAGGAGGTTACACGCGACCTTGCTGAATCATTCGGCTTAGATAAACCATCAGGTGCGCTGGTTGCACAGGTATTAAGTGATAGTCCTGCAGAAGAGGCAGGGTTTGAAGCGGGTGATGTCATCGTTAAATTTAATGGCCGTGAGATCGGTTTGTCAGCCGAGCTACCTGCTCAGGTTGGTCGTATTGCACCGGGTGAAACAGCGGATGTCGAGGTGTTCCGTTCAGGTAGGTCAGTCAACTTGAAAGTGACGATTGGCGAGCTTCCCTCAAATGAAGAGTTAGCGTCCAATCGAGCGCAACCTGAGCCTAAAGAGAGAAAGTCTCTGGGCTTGGTGGTTCAAAATATGACGTCTGAAATCAAAGAGCGTACCGGTGTTGATGCAGGTGTTTATGTTGAATCAGTTGGACAGGGCCCAGCGGCTAATGCCGGGGTACGTCAGGGTGATGTGATCACTATGCTAGCCGGTAAGGCAATCAGCTCAGTGGAGCAACTGAGCGATATCGTGGCCGACTTGCCAGATGACAAAGCGGTGCCACTTCGAGTGATTCGTGGCGGTAATCCAGTCTTTTTGGCAATGCGTCTCGAGTGAACTTAATGGATCGTTGAAAAGATCCTCTGCAGGGGCCTTAATGGCCCCTGTTTTCTATCTATAGGGCATGAATTCGAGTAGAATTGTGCGCTAAATTTTCTTTGTCGTTCCAAGAGTATAGGTTTTACACAGAGTGAGTGAACTAGATCACATTCGTAACTTCAGTATCATTGCACACATCGACCACGGTAAGTCGACGTTAGCCGATCGCATTATTCAAATTTGTGGCGGTCTGTCTGATCGTGAAATGGCTGAGCAAGTCCTCGATTCAATGGATATCGAGCGCGAACGTGGCATCACCATCAAAGCACAAAGTGTCACCTTGGATTACAAAGCGCGCAACGGTGAAACTTACCAGTTGAACTTCATCGATACGCCGGGACACGTCGACTTCTCTTATGAAGTTTCACGCTCACTCTATGCTTGTGAAGGCGCACTTCTTGTTGTAGACGCCGCGCAAGGTGTTGAAGCGCAGTCGGTAGCCAACTGTTACACCGCGATAGAGCAGGGCCTTGAGGTTCTACCTGTCTTGAACAAAATGGATCTACCTCAGGCTGAACCCGAAGTGGTTCGTCAGGAGATTGAAGAGGTGATCGGTATCGACGCTTCAGCTGCGGTCCCTTGTTCAGCTAAAACGGGTATGGGCGTTGAAGAAGTTCTAGAGGCGCTGATCGATGTAATCCCACCACCACAAGGTGACCGTGAAGCACCACTTCAAGCCCTAATTATCGACTCCTGGTTTGATAACTACCTTGGGGTTGTCTCACTGGTTCGTGTGACTCAAGGAACCTTGCGTCGTAAAGATCGCATCATGGTTAAATCGACTGGCATGAACTACCAGGCTGAGATGGTCGGTATCTTTACACCGAAACAGGTGAAAACTGACATCTTACAAGCGGGTGAAGTAGGCTTCGTTGTTGCCGGCATCAAAGATATTCACGGTGCACCAGTGGGTGATACCTTGACGCATCAAAAGACTCCTGATGTTGATGCACTGCCAGGTTTCCAAAAAGTTCAACCACAGGTTTACGCCGGTCTATTCCCAACGAGTTCGGATGACTATGAAGACTTCCGTGAAGCGCTCGACAAGCTAACGCTTAACGATGCTTCTCTCTTCTTTGAGCCTGAAACATCGGATGCACTTGGTTTTGGTTTCCGTTGTGGCTTCTTGGGTATGCTTCACATGGAGATCATCCAAGAACGCCTTGAGCGCGAATACGATCTCGATCTGATTACTACAGCCCCAACGGTTGTCTACGAAGTGGAGATGAACAACGGCGATATCATCTACATTGACAGCCCATCGAAACTGCCTGACCCAGGCGGTATTCGTGAGATGCGTGAGCCGATCGTGACAGCGAATATCCTTGTGCCTCAGGATTACCTTGGCCAAGTCATTGGCTTGTGTGTGGAGAAGCGCGGTATTCAGAAGAACATGCAGTTTGTCGGTAAGCAGGTTCAGTTAAGTTACGAACTACCAATGGCTGAAGTGGTATTGGACTTCTTTGACCGGTTGAAATCGGTATCACGTGGATACGCTTCGCTTGAGTACAACTTCACCCGTTTCGAGGCCGCTAAGCTGGTTCGCATGGACATTCTAATTAACGGTGAGAAAGTGGATGCTTTGGCCGTTATCCTGCACCGCGATAACTCAATGTACCGTGGCCGTCTGCTCTGTGAAAAGATGAAAGACCTAATTCCACGCCAGATGTTCGATGTTGCTATTCAAGCGGCTCTGGGTGGTAAGATCATTGCTCGTACAACGGTTAAAGCTCTGCGCAAGAACGTCTTGGCAAAATGTTACGGTGGTGACGTGAGCCGTAAGAAGAAACTGCTCGCTAAGCAGAAAGAGGGTAAGAAGCGCATGAAGCAGGTGGGTCGAGTTGAGATCCCGCAAGATGCATTCCTAGCCGTACTGAAGGTAGACAGCTGAGGCTAATATGAACTTAGATTTTGCACTGATTCTGGTCGTAGTTACATTAGTTACAGGCCTGCTATGGTTATTGGATATCGCCTTTTTTGCGCCCTCTAGAAAACGCAAAGAGTCGCAAATGGTGGAAGAGGGTTTCGAAGAACCTAAGGTTAATAAACCCTACTGGGCCGAACTCTCTAGCTCTATCTTTCCAGTATTAGCGGCTGTTTTAATTCTTCGTTCATTTCTATACGAACCCTTTCAAATCCCTTCAGGTTCGATGCTGCCAACGCTGAAAGTTGGTGACTTTATTTTGGTGAATAAATACCACTACGGTCTTCGTACACCGGTTGGAAACATAAAGTTTGTTGACAATAACGAGCCGCAACGTGGCGACGTTATGGTATTTAAATACCCTCAAAACCCGAGTGTGTACTATATTAAACGTGTGATAGGTCTTCCGGGTGACGAGATTGTTTACAAAGATAAGATGCTCTTTGTGAACGGTGAGCCGCAGAATCAAACGTTGATTGCTCAAATACCAGCGATCAACCCCAAGCGTCTTCAAGTTGAAGAGCAGCTAGGCGATGTTTCGCACGAGATCTATCGCGATGTGAATGCACGTGTAATGAATGGTGGCTGGCGTGTGCCAGAGGGCCACTACTTTATGATGGGCGATAACCGCGATAACAGTAATGACAGCCGTTATTGGGGCTTTGTTCCTGATGAATTGATCGTCGGTAAAGCGGTGAGTGTTTGGATGCATTGGGCTCAACTATTGAGCATTCCAGATTTCACAGCGATGCGATCCATTCAGTAAATAATACTGAGGTTGAGTATGGATAAGCACATTCGACAAAAGGGCATCAGTACACTATCGATACTGTTGCTGCTTATTGTTGGCTCAGTTGGCTTTAGCCTTGGGTTTAAACTGCTAGCGCCTTATTCAACCCATACAACCGTGGTCAGCATTATTGAAGACATTATTGCTGACCCGGCTGAACTCTCAAAAAGTCGCGCCGAGATTCGTCGTGATATCGAGCGTCGATTTACGATTAATCAAGTAGCTCTGCCTGGACGTGACGCTTTGCAGATCACTCAGGATACTGGTGAACTGATATTCACACTGGACTACGAAGAACGCGTCCCTCTGTACGGCAACATTGATGCTGTCGTTGTTTTTAAAGATGAATTTAAAGCGATAAAACCTTGATACGACCTGTCTCAGAGTTGGCTAGAAAGCTTGGCCACACCTACCAAGATGAATCCCTGCTTGAATTGGCGTTAACGCACCGAAGCTGTGGTAAGCGCAACAATGAACGCCTGGAATTTTTGGGCGATTCAATCTTAAACTTTGTCATAGCTAATGCGCTGTTTGATCAGTTTGATCAGGCTAAAGAGGGCGAAATGAGCCGTCTCAGAGCAAAGTTGGTGAAAGGTGAAACTCTTGCAGAGATCGGTCGTGAGCTGGGCTTAGGTGATTATCTTCGCCTAGGTTCGGGTGAGTTAAAGAGCGGTGGCTTCCGCCGCGACTCAATTTTGGCCGATGCCGTAGAAGCGATCATTGGTTCCATTCACTTGGACAGTGATTTTGAGACGTCTAAACAGTTCATCTTAGGGGTGTTCAAAGAGCGTTTAGCAGCGATCGATCTTAAAAAGTCAGTGAAAGACTCTAAAACGCGCCTTCAAGAGTTTATGCAGTCACGACGTAAGCCGCTACCTGACTACCAACTGGATAAAGTCGTTGGTGAGGCGCATGATCAGACCTTCTATATCTCTTGTCAGGTTCAACTGTTGGATCAAAGCTGCAAGGGTGTTGGATCCAGCCGCCGCCAGGCAGAACAAGAAGCCGCTCGTGCTGCACTGATTGCACTAGGGCAGGAGTAATCATGGAAGCGAATACACGCTGTGGCTATGTTGCTATTGTTGGTCGACCCAATGTAGGTAAGAGCACACTGCTCAACCATATCCTTGGTCAAAAGCTGAGCATCACCTCAAAAAAACCTCAAACGACTCGTCATCAGATTCTTGGTATTAAAACCGAAGAGGATCTGCAGGTTATCTACGTTGATACACCCGGGCTACACAATGATGCCACCGGTAAAGCGCTTAACCGTTACATGAACAAAGCCGCCTCTGAGGCGCTGCGTCATGTCGATCTAGTCGTCTTTATTGTCGATCGTACCGCTTGGACTGAAGAGGATGAGATCGTACTGTCTAAGTTGGAGAAGCTTCGTTGCCCAGTTATTTTGGCGGTCAATAAAGTGGATCTACTCAAGGATAAAGAGTCGCTTCTCCCTTGGATAGAGACGCTCAATAGCAAACGCCATTTTGATCAGATCGTGCCTATCTCTGCTCACAAAGGACATAACGTC
This sequence comes from Marinobacterium sp. xm-a-152, assembly GCF_013282965.1. NCBI lineage: Bacteria > Pseudomonadati > Pseudomonadota > Gammaproteobacteria > Oceanospirillales > Oceanospirillaceae > Marinobacterium > Marinobacterium sp. xm-a-152. The sequence continues at coordinate 10,734 of NZ_WBYI01000009.1, forward strand.
GATCAACTAGAGCGTGCCGTTGAGTCCTACATGCCGGAAGGGATGCACTTCTACCCTGAAGATCAGATCACCGACCGTAGCTCCCGTTTTGTCGCGGCAGAGCTTGTGCGTGAAAAACTGATGCGTAATCTAGGGGATGAAGTCCCTTACGGAACCACCGTTGAGATCGAAGAGTTTACTCAAGATGAACGTGGTCTGTTGACGATCAGTGCACTGATTCTTGTCGAGCGAGAGGGGCAAAAACGCATTGTTATCGGTGATAAGGGTGAGCGAATCAAAGTGATCGGTCGTGATGCTCGCATCGATATGGAGCGTATGTTTGATGCCAAGGTCATGCTGAACCTTTGGGTAAAAGTGAAACGCGGCTGGGCAGACAACGAACGTGCCTTAGCAAGCCTTGGTTATCATCACGACTAAATGAACAGTCGCACGGAACAGGTCGCAGCGTTTGTTCTTCACTCGCGTCCCTATCGTGAAACCAGTGCACTTGTTGATCTATTTACACTCGAGTATGGCAAAGTTTCAGTAGTCGCTCGAGGTGTGCGCAGGCCAGGCTCAAAGTTACGCCATACGCTTCAACCCTTTACGGTATTGGCCGTTCGATTTGCAGGCCAGTCAGAGCTTAAAACGCTTCATCAAGCCGAATTGGCAGAACTACTCCCCACGTTGACTGGCAAAGCATTAATGTGTGGCTTGTACGCCAATGAACTACTGGAACGGCTGCTTCAACCCTTAGAGACGACACCTAAGTTATTCCTCAATTACAAAGTTTTGCTCAATGATCTACTTCAGTCTCAAGATCACGAGGTGAGTTTACGGCTATTTGAGCAGGCGCTACTGAAGGAGTTAGGGAGTTGGAGCGATCTGTCAGGCTGTCATCAGCCGTACTACCGTTATGATGTTGTGCAGGGTATAAGTGCGGTGGATGAGGTTGCCGCGGCACATTTCACAGGTGATCAGCTTCGTTCCATTGAACAAGGTGAGTATACTGATCCCAGCGTTAAGAAAGCGGCAAAGTATTTAATGAGAGAGCTTTTAAAAGAGCAGTTAGGTGACAAGCCCCTGCGATCAAGAGAGCTGTTTCAACCGAGATCTAAAGAGAGAAAAGGAGAGAGTGAGTGATCCAGCCAAATCGTATTTTGTTAGGTGTGAACATCGATCACATTGCGACTCTTCGTCAAGCTCGTGGTACTCAATATCCAGACCCTGTCTATGCAGCGTCTATTGCTGAGCACGCTGGTGCCGATGGTATCACGGTTCACCTCCGTGAGGACCGTCGCCACATTCAAGATCGTGACATTCGTCTATTGGCGCAAACGCTTCAGACTCGTATGAATTTTGAGATGGCAGTCACTGATGAGATGGTCAGTTTCGCTGAAGAGATCAAACCTGCACACGCCTGTTTAGTCCCAGAAAAGCGCGAAGAGTTGACGACTGAAGGCGGTCTGGATGTAATTGGTCATGAGATTCACATTCAGTCGGCGTGTAAGCGCTTGGCGAGAGCCGGAGTCGAAGTCTCCCTCTTTATCGACCCTGATCAGGCACAAATTGATGCGGCTAAACGTGTGGGAGCTCCAGTGATTGAACTGCATACTGGTGCTTACGCAGAGGCAGAAGGCCAAGAACAGTTAGACGAGCTTGAACGACTTAAAGAGGCAGCAACCTATGCCCACTCAATAGGTCTAGTGGTCAACGCTGGTCATGGTCTGCACTACCATAACGTAGAGCCGATTGCTGAAATTCCAGAGTTCAATGAGCTAAACATTGGTCATGCGATCATTGCCCGTTCACTCTTTGTCGGCTTGGATCAAGCGGTTCGTGAAATGCGTGATCTGATGCTTAATGCCAGAGCGATGGCCAGTTAAATGATCATTGGAACCGGTGTCGATATTCTTGAAATCTCTAGAGTGGAGCGTGCACTTGAGCGAACTCCCGGTTTCGCGGAGAGAATATTGACTCCCAATGAGTTGGAAGCGTTCAACCAATCTAGCCAACCCGCGCGTTTTTTAGCTAAACGTTTTGCAGCGAAGGAAGCGGCCGTTAAAGCCTTGGGTACGGGTATCGCAAAAGGCGTTAGCTGGCAGCACCTCGAGGTGGTTAAGAACAGTGCAGGTCGCCCTGATCTGTTGGTGACTGACAAAGCTCTAGAACACGCCGAGGTGCTTGGCATTACCCGGTGGTTTTTAAGCTACAGTGATGAGCAGCACTATGTGGTTGCTCAAGTGTTCGCTCAGGCTTAATTCACCATTTCGATGGTAGAATTCCCCTGATATAATCGAATAATAAAATTAATTCTTATAACGGATTAGAGATGAGCTCAACTCAATACCCTACTATCGCTGAGCTGGTTGGCAATACACCGCTGGTCAGACTGCAACGTATCGAAGCGCCAAATAACAATACCATTCTCTGTAAATTAGAGGGTAATAACCCTGCGGGCTCCGTTAAGGATCGTCCGGCCTTGAGTATGATCACTCTTGCTGAAGAGCGTGGCGAGATCGCACCAGGTGATACATTGATCGAAGCGACTTCCGGTAATACCGGTATCGCGTTAGCGATGGCCGCTGCAATCAAGGGGTATACGCTTAAGTTAATCATGCCGAATAACATGAGCGAAGAGCGTAAATCGGCTATGAGTGCCTATGGTGCAGAGCTGATTGAGGTGACCAAAGAGGAGGGCATGGAAGGTGCTCGTGACCTTGCCGAGGCGATGCAAGCGCGCGGCGAAGGCAAGGTGCTTAATCAGTTTGGTAACTTCGATAATCCTGAAGCGCACTACCGCACAACAGGGCCTGAAATCTGGCAACAAACCTCAGGAACTATCACACACTTTGTCAGCTCCATGGGAACTACAGGTACCATCATGGGGACCTCGCGCTACCTTAAAGAGCAGAATCCAAGCGTTCAAATTGTTGGTCTTCAACCCTCTGAAGGGTCTCAAATCCCTGGCATACGTCGTTGGCCAAAAGAGTATCTTCCAACGATTTTCGAGGAGAGTCGAGTTGATCGTGTATTGGATGTTGCTCAGGCGGATGCTGAAGTCATGATGCGTCGTTTAGCTACCGAAGAGGGTATTTTCTGTGGTGTTTCGTCAGGTGGTTCCGTTGCTGGCGCGCTAAGATTGGCTCAAGAGGTTGAAAATGCAGTAATCGTCGCCATTATTTGTGATAGAGGCGATCGTTATCTTTCGACAGGTGTCTTCTCTAAGTCATCATAGGTTAAGCCCCGTCGTTCTATTATTGACGCCGTTTTTATGAGTTTGAGCTAGGGTATCAGCTCGCTACTCGCAATACAGGAGTAGCCTACATTGGTTAAGGTTCGTGACGATCAACCGGTTCGTGAAGATGGATCCGTTGATCTGGATCGTTGGTTAGAGATTCTATCTAACCGTTATACATTCGAAGATGAAGCGCGTTTCCGTCAGGCATGCGAATTAGTTGAAGCCTCCTTGAATGAAGAGAGCTCAACTCATGATGTCTGGTCACTGGGGCAAAACGCCTATCTTACTGGTCTGGAGATGGTCCAGATCCTCGTTGACCTACAGCAGACAGAAGAGGCTCTTGTTGCCGCTGTTCTCTATCGTGCTGTTCGAGAAGAGCGTCTCTCTATTGATCGTGTTAAAGCCAAGTTTGGTGCAGAGATCGCTCGTCTGCTTCGCGGTGTCTTGCAGATGGCAGCAATTGGCAGTCGCAAAAACCCACGTGATGAAGAGGGTGTGTTAGGCACTGGCGGCAGTCAGGTCGACAACGTCCGTAAAATGCTAGTGGCCATGGTGGACGATGTCCGGGTTGCGCTGATCAAACTGGCTGAGCGGACCTGTGCGATTCGTGCCGTCAAAGAGGCAGACCGACGTAAACGCTACATCGTGGCACGTGAGGTGTTCGATATTTACGCCCCATTAGCGCATCGGTTGGGTATCGGCCATATCAAGTGGGAGTTAGAAGACCTCTCATTTCGATATCTAAAACCTAATGATTACAAGCACATTGCCAAGCTGCTTGCTGAGAAGCGTCTTGCTCGACAAGAGTACATCGAGAACGTCATTAAGCTTCTAGAAGAGAAGCTCGAAGAGGTCGGTATTGAAGGTCAGGTCTCTGGCCGCGCCAAACATATCTACAGCATCTGGCGAAAGATGCAGCGCAAGAATATCGAATTCAATCAGGTTTACGATGTTCGTGCCCTGCGTATATTGGTGCCAGAAATTCGTGATTGTTACACCGTGCTGGGCATCGTTCATGGCGCATGGCGTAATATCCCGCACGAATTTGACGACTACATCGCATCACCAAAACCCAACGGTTATCGTTCACTGCATACCGCGGTATTCGGTCCTGAATCACAGGCGGTAGAGATTCAGATTCGCACCTTTGATATGCACGAAGAGGCTGAGCTAGGCGTCTGTGCTCACCACCTTTACAAAGGGACAGATACAGCGAGTCGCGCCGATGGCTACGAAGAGAAGATCTCTTGGTTACGCCAGGTTCTAGAGTGGCATGACGAACTGGGCGATACAGAATCATTGGGCGATATTCTCCACTCCGATGTGACCCAGGATCGTGTCTATGTATTCACGCCTGAAGGGCACGTCATAGATCTTCCTGCTGGCGCTACCCCGGTCGATTTTGCTTACCGTGTTCACACTGAGATCGGTCACCGCTGTCGAGGTGCACGTGTCTCCGGTCGTATTGTTCCGCTAAACCGCGCGCTGCAGACCGGTGATCAAGTTGAGATCATGACAGGCCCAGAAGAGCGCCCAAGTCGTGATTGGCTCAACACCAACCTAGGTTATGTAAAAACCTCTAAGGGTCGAGCCAAGATTGCTCATTGGTTTAAGACTCAGGCTCGTGATCAAAACGTGGATGCGGGTAAAGAGATGATCCAGCGTGAGTTTAAGCGATTGGCATTAGACGCCACTGACGTAGACCTATCGGATATCGCACAACGTCTTAAGTTCCTATCGAATGAGAACATGTTTGCGGCCCTCGGTGCAGGCGATCTAAGAATCTCGCAAGTGATCTCAGCGGCACAAGCGCGTGAAGAGCAGGCCGAACGTGAATCACAATTGGATCTGGATGTTCCAGCTTCGTCACCTAAACAGAGTAGGTCGAGTGACTCCGGTGTCCATGTGGTTGGCGTCGGCAGCTTGATGACGCAGTTTGCTAGTTGTTGTAAGCCGATTCACGGCGATGCCATTGCTGGTTTCGTGACTCAGGGCCGGGGCGTCTCGATCCACCGTGAAGATTGTAAAGAACTACAACACCTGCGCGAGGTGGAGCCCAGTAAAATTGTTCAAGTGGCTTGGGAAGAGGAGGCTGAAGCCACCTACCCAGTCGATATTGTCATAGAGGCCTTTGACCGATCAGGACTGTTGCGCGATGTTATGACCATCTTAGCGAACGAGCGAATCAATATATTGTCGGCTAACACACTGACGGATAAGAGCAGTAACGAAGCGAATTTGGCGCTGACCCTAGAGATAGGTCGACTCGATAAGCTTGGCAAAGTGATGGATAAGATCAATCAAATTCCGAATGTCAGTGACGTTCGCCGTGAACGCTCAGGGGTTCATTAATGAGTGATCGCTATACCCTGGATGATCTCATCTACCTGATGGAGCGCTTGCGTGACCCAAAAACCGGTTGTCCATGGGATTTGGAGCAGACCTTTGCTTCAATCGTGCCTCATACCCTCGAAGAGGCTTACGAAGTAGCTGATACCATCGAACGAGAGGATTGGCCTCATCTAAAAGATGAGTTGGGCGATCTGCTGTTTCAGGTCATCTTCTATTCGCAACTGGGTAAAGAACAATCCCTATTTGATCTTCATGAAGTGGTTGATCAGCTCTGCGGTAAGCTGGTGCGTCGCCATCCTCATGTCTTTCCAACAGGTCAGTTACGTGACAGTGCTGAGTCGGTTGAAATAGATCAGCAAACGGTGAATGCACAGTGGGAGCGCATCAAAGAGCAGGAGCGTGAAAGTAAAGATCGCGCACGTGTTTTAGATGAGGTACCAACGACACTGCCGGCTATGAGTCGTGCCGTAAAGCTAACCAAACGTGCCTCTAAGGTGGGGTTTGATTGGGATGATGCTACCGGTGTGCTGGATAAGATTGAAGAGGAGATCCAAGAGCTCCGCGAAGCGATGCAGCAAGGTGATATGGATGCGGTTCGCGAAGAGTTAGGCGACCTACTATTTGTTAACGCCAACCTTGCACGAAAATTATCAGTCGACCCCGAGCAGGCTGTTCGTAATACCAACCTTAAATTTGAACGTCGCTTCAACCATGTCGAGGATAGGGTGCTAGCCAGTGGTAAGGATTGGAGAGAGTTTACGCTTGAAGAGCTAGACGCTTGGTGGGATGAAGCCAAAAAGATCGAGAAATCTAAAAAATAGGTTTGATAGAGTCTTTGGCACTATTCGCTTAAAGCCTAATAGTGATTCAGTTCTCAAGCTCTATGCAGACATGCTAATATGCTCCGCTTGCTCGGGAAAAGATTCCCTTGAGCGCACTTTAAACTGCTTTATAAAGTGCTAAAGGTGACACCGCACGGCTATGGTCGAATTGTGTAATAGCCTCACCTAAATTAATGTCAGCGGTAAGAATTTCAATGCTGCGCCCAGGCGCAGCGTATTTTTTTAAGGAGAAAAATAATGCGAATGATACTTCTCGGTGCACCAGGTGCCGGTAAGGGTACTCAGGCTCAGTACATCACTGAGAAATACGGTATCCCACAGATCTCAACTGGGGACATGCTACGTGCAGCCGTAAAAGCGGGTACGCCTCTAGGTGTTGAAGCCAAGAAGGTTATGGACGCAGGTGGTCTGGTATCAGACGACATCATCATCGGCCTAGTTAAAGAGCGCATTGCAGAATCAGATTGTGCTAACGGTTTCCTATTCGACGGCTTCCCGCGCACCATTCCTCAAGCAGATGCTCTTAAAGAAGCTGGCGTTGCTCTAGATGCAGTCGTTGAGATTGACGTTGCAGATGAAGAGATCATCAAGCGTATGTCGGGTCGTCGTGTACACCCTGGTTCAGGTCGTACTTATCACGTCGTATTTAACCCACCTAAAACTGAGGGTAAAGATGACGTAACAGGTGAAGATCTTGTACAGCGTGAAGATGATCAAGAAGGGACTGTTCGTGCTCGCCTAAACGTTTACCATGATCAGACTAAACCTCTGATCGGTTATTACCGTGGTTGGGCTGATGAAGATGCTGCAACTGCTCCAAAATACGTCTACGTAGAGGGTGTGGGTAGCGTTGACCAGATCCGTGATCGAGTATTCGAAGGCCTAGCTTAATTTTAAAGCTTAGCTAATTAAAAACCGCACTTTTTAGTGCGGTTTTTTTATGCCTGCAGAGGGGGATTCTCATTCTAAAATCTCTTAAAAGGCAGCAATCGACCCATTTGAGACACTCAAGTTAAATTTACACCCCACGTTTCAAAGGTCATTTCAGCATTATCGTGACATGTTTTCATGTGAATACAATTTTTGTATAGGCAAACACAAAAATCAAAAAGCCTATACTCCAAAGTAGAGCTGATGACGCTATAACTATTGAATATTCCATGCCGAATAATGACCCTGTAACGCGGTCAATCGCAGCTAAACTAAGGGCTAATAAGGAACAAATAACCCAAATATTAGCCTTAATTAGTAGTCCAGTATGGCCTAATGAAACTCTCGATATCATCGATAAGATCATAAGCCCCATCCCGCCAACCGTGATCGAATGAAAACCAATTGAAACACTTGGAATTAAATGCATTTTTGCTAAGGCGAGTAGAATAAAACCTAGACTCATAGCTAAGTAACTAAGATGTAAAGACCATACTAGTGGGACCTTAAACGTCACCCATAGTCTCCATCGCAAAGCCCTAACTAGATTTGAAATCCCCGCCACGAATAGAACGGCAATGCTAAGAGTGTTCGGTACAAAGTTTTGAGCCAAAGTTGTAATAAACACAATCACAATGCTTAGAATCGAAAGCTGCTCTAACCACCTAATCGAGTTAACCCGAGGTGTCTTTGTTCCGTTGGCTGTGAACATGGGAAAGACTCGCCCCCCCATTATGCTCATTACTAGCGCTGCAAGGATGACCATGGCGTGCGAAATAGTGGTGATATCAACGATAGAGTCACTCGACAATGAAAAATGAAAGACAGTATTCATCATCGCCATCACAAGTAGGATAGGTACAAAAAAGAGATTTCTCCACATCTTGGCTTGCAGTATCGGGCGCGCTAAAAAGCCAGCACAGGCTGGCAAGAAGAGAATATCTATAACGATTGTGTAATCACGAAAAAAGGCGGGTTGAAAGGCAAGTGTTATACGACCTAGAAGCCATGTCAGTACAAGAGCAGCTAACCACCATCCTTCAATGCATTTTCGCTTTGTCCAGGTTTGCACAGCAGTTAGGAGAAACCCAACCATGATTGCTGGAAAAAAACCGAATAGCATCTCATGAAGGTGCCACGCATAGGCACCGCCATAGAAATTAAACTCAATTAAGCCCAGAAAACTAAGAGCCCAAGCAGGTATGCTTAATGCACCAAACAAGGCACCTAGCCAGAAGAATGGTCTAAAAGCAGCATTCAAAAACGCAGGCTGGAGCGTCTTTATGCTTTTTTCGTCAGTTATAGACCCGTCAATTTGTAATAGCGCCACAACCAGTCTCTTATCTTGTCGATGACTTAGATTTTAGGTCATTAACAATTGCATACAGTGAAGGAACAACAATCATGACCAATACTGTCGAAGCAAGTAAACCGAACACAACAGAAATCACCAATGGTTTAAGGGTTTGTGCTTGAGTCGATGTTTCCGTGAGTAATGGCGCCATTCCCATTATGGTAGTTGAAACTGAAACAAAAATAGGGCGAAATCTAGAGCGAACAGCTTCACTAGCGGCATCTATTACCGTCTTGGTATCAGATGCTCTCTCCTTTATGACGCCGATTAACAATATAGCGTTGTTTACAACGATACCCGAGAGCGATGCAGCACCAACAAGGGATGGCATGGATATGTTGTAACCCATCAAATAGTGACCCCATACGACGCCAAGAAATGCCATCGGGATAGTTAGAAGCACTATTAAGGGTTCAACATAGCTTCTAAATTGGAATGAAAGAATGAGATATACCCCTACTATTCCAATCAAGAAGCCACGAAGAATAGAGGCAACAGTTTCAGCCGAATTCGCTGCTTGTCCAGCAATCTCAAAAGTAATACCCGAGTAATTTGATTGGATATTTGGAAGCAAGGTTTTCTTTACGTCAGCTGTAATGGCATCTGCATTGGCTATGCGGCCATCCACATCTGCTTGAATTGTTACAGATCTTTTGCCATTTCGTTGCGTAACTGAACTCCACTCTCTAGTTTCATAAAGCTTTACAACATTAGGTAAGAGAACAGTTGAACCATCATTCAATAGTAGTTCAAACGCCAACAGATCGTCGATGTCTTGTGTGCTGTTATCTGCAAACTTCACTTCAATCGCGTATTGGAGTTCACCAACGCGAATATCATCAAGGGTTTCGCCAAGAAACGCTCCTCGCAACTGATTAGCAATAGCTAATGGCGTTAAGCCTAAAGCTTGTCCGTCAGAAGTTATCTGCATGCCAAGTTGAGGCTTGCCAACATTTAGATCATGTTTGGAGTTTAATACGCCATTGTACTTCTCTACTTCACTTAATAGCTCTTGCGAAGCCTTCGAAAGCAAATTCAAATCCTCATGGAAAAGTCTTAGCTCTACGGCTATACCCTGCGGACCAATACCAGGCTCTGTAATAATTAGGGATGTGATGCCTGGTAATACCCCAATTTCACGTTTCCATATTTCAATGAGTTCATCGAGCGTTGTAGCTCGAATCTCTGCAGATAATAGATCCGCTGAAACCGTAGCCACATGACTTCCGCTCTCTCCAACAGATAAATTTCTTCCGAATCGAGTTATCACACGTTTCACAAGGTCCTGTTGTTGCGGTTGTTTAGACTTTAGCTCGATATTCACACGCGCAAGGGCTTCTTCCACCTGGCGGACAGCTTCCTCAGTTCTACCGAGCGATACACCCATGGGTAGCAAAATTCGTGCTTCAATTACATCACCATCAATTTCAGGCATTGCTTCACGCTTCACTACGCCAGAACCTAAGGCTCCAATAGTAATGATCAACAATCCAACGGCGACTCCAACAACTAACCATCGATGATCAATAGCCCAGTCTGCTAATCTGCCAACGCCGCGCTCTTTAAATGCATTAAAGATCTCCTCGAAGCGAACTTTGAATTTGTTGGGTGAAAAATTAGATTGAGTTAGGCTATGTTTAAGATGGTGAGGAAGTATGAAAAATGCTTCTACTAAGCTTGCTGTTAGTGCAGCCAAAAGAACGACTGGAAGCACCTCAAGAACAGCGCCAAGCTCACCCGCCAAAAAGGATAACGGCAAAAATACAGATACGGTTGTAAGGAATGAAGAAACCACACCTGGAGCTACCGCGACAACGCCCTGAACTACTGAATTCAAAGTGACGTTGCCGTGTGAGTGCACAGCTATGGAGTCGGATAATACAATGGAATCGTCCATGACAATCCCTATGGCCATAAGCAACGCAACTACGGTGATCATATTTAAACTTTCACCTGTCAATGACATCCATGCAAAGGCGCCTAGAAACGCTACAGGCAATCCCATTGCTGCCCATGCTGCATAAGCAGGTCTGAAGAATAGGCTCATTACAAGTACAACCAGTACAAGACCAACGACACCGTTTTGAACAAGCATTGTTAAACGATCACGTATTATTGAAGTTACATCTTGAACGACTTCAAGGTGAATCGAACCAATTCCTCTGCTTTGCTCGGCTTTCACCGCATTTGTTAAGTCGTCGAGAGATCTTAATGCGTCAGCATCTAGGGGTTTGTGTACTTCAAGTAGAATGACAGGAACACCATCTAAAAAAGCTGCATTACTCGATGGCTCATATTTTTCATCTACCCTAGCGATATCACTCAGATTGATCACGGCACCATTGGTTAAAGTGACAATGGGCAGATTTAATATTGCATTTTTAGATAGCGCTTCGGTGTCGAATCTGATGTTGTACTCACCGCTTTCTCCTTCAAGCGTACCAGCTGGAAGATTGATGCTTTGTTGCTTAAGTGCATTAGCAATAGAGGAAGTTGTTAAACCGTACTCTTTCAAAACACGAGGATCAGCCTGTATTGACCAGGTTCTCTCCCCAACACCAGAACGAATAACTTTAGCTACAGTATCGAGTGAAGCTAATTGGTCTTGTAGATTCTTTGAGTAGTGATCAAGTTGTTCCAGTGGTAGCTCACCAGATACAGCGACAGAGGCCACTAAATCAGTGCGATGAAGTTCACGAATAACAGGAGCTTCAGCTAATGTTGGAAATGAATCTATTGCCGAGATTTCAGTTTTTAGATTGCTAACAAACCTAACAGCATCACCACTTGGCTGCATAGTCGCTACAGCGTGAGCTAAATTGTTTTGTGCTGTACAGACAAAATCACTCAGTGATTCAACTGATTGAACGGCATCCCATAGGGGCTCACATATTTTCTTTTCAACATCTGAAGGTGTTGCGCCACGATAAACGACCGATACCTCTGCCTCGACAGGGCGAAAGTCTGGAAATGTCTCTCGTAGAAGAGTTGGTGCTGAAAACGATCCAACGGCTATAAACACTAAAAGAAGTAAGTTTGCTGCAGTGGGATGAGATGTAAACCATCGAATCATTTCGCTACCTCAATCCCAGTAAACTTTTGTCCTGGTATTGCTGTTATAAGAGAGTCGAGTATCAATTTGTCACCCGCTTTAAGCCCGCTCATAATTTTCACTTGGTTCTCTTGCATGAGACCAAGCTGGACTTCTCGAAACTCAATTTCATTCTCTTCATTTAGCAATAGAACTTGATCTTGGTGGATCGCAGATAATGGAATCGTAATTACACTTGAGGGCTGAATTGTTCTAAATACCAACTCAATGGGTTGATTTGGTAACAGCGGGAAGTTCTGAGCGGCTGAATGGCTCGAATATGGATCATCTACCCTTACTACGATTTGAAGTGTTCTTGCTCGGTTATCTAGCTCTGTGCGAACAGATATCATCTCTGCCTTCCAAGATTCGCTTACGCTCCCAACTGTTCGCACTTCAGCGGAAACCAGTTTATTTAATGTATCTGTTACAAATTCATTATTCAGCGTGGAAGGTGGCGTATTTAGACCGATTAAATCTCTGAACTTATCGATGTTTACTTGTGCAGTAACATCGGCTGATTTAATGCCTATCCCTTCAATTAACGGCTGTCCAACATTAACAGCCTGATAGTCTTCAACAAGCAGTTTAGAAATCCTAAGTGGGTAAGGCGCGATAACATCTGTTCTAGCTAAATCCCTATGTGCACGGTCTAGTGAGATACTTAACGCTTGCTTTTGAGCTAACAGCTTCTGCTTCTTAGGTTCTACAAGTAACAAGCCATTATTAATGTCTGTAACTATTTTCTCCGAAGTCAGAGTGGCCCTTTGGACATCATCCAATTGCTTACGTGTTGCGGATCCGCTGGCATATAGCTTTTGGATTCGATCTAGATCTGCTTTTGCGAAGGTAAGCTGTCGCTGCTCTAAATCTAAGATCCGTTGAGTGTTTTCAGCCTCGGCATTAAGAAGTGAAAGCTCGTACTCAATACCAGACAACTCAGCACTAATTTGAGAAATAGCAAGCTCATAGTCCAAAGGATCTATCTTGAGAATGACATCACCAGCGTCAACCCAAAGCCCTTCAACGATTGAGTCATTTGATCGGTAAATTTCCCCTTTAACCTGTGCAACAGCCGACCATTTGTCGCTTGCCTCAATTGTTCCCGAAATCGACATCTCTGAGAATGCTTCCTCGGGCTGAACAACTAGGTATTTAACCGCTTTGATTTCTATTAACGATGCGCTCTTTTCTGGTGGTTTGACGCCGTTGAGTAGTAATGCAGTTCCAGCAATTCCCACAACAATAGGAATTCCAAACTTTAAGTAACGAGTCCACTGCATCTTGTTACTTCCTTGCAAGAAACATTCGATTCAATAAACCATCTTTCATTATGAAATGATGGTAAAGAGCAGCTAAAACATGCCCAAGAACTGTTATTAAAAGTAATACCTTAAAAAGGTTGTGTGCATTGGCCGCAGCTTCAATATTGAAGAACCATGCCATTCCACCGCTAAGTACCATCATCAGTAAAATTGCATAGAGAAGCTTATGCGCTATGTTTGATAATCTGTTGCCGAGTAAGTCTTTTGTTTCATGGGTGCTTATTGACCTCAAACGCAATCGTATGAGTACAATTACTGCTATAAAGATACCGCCAGCTACGTGTGATAGCACCAGCGGATCAAATGAAACAGACTTGCCTGATTGGATGAGTTCCCAAGCGTTTACAATAGAGTCATGAAGCACGTATTGAGCTATAACAAGGGCTACTGTACTCCAATGGAGTACGATTTGAGTTTTGCTATACCAGCGTAATTGATCGGACATGGTTTTGGGTCCTTAAACTATTAATTAGATAGTTCTAATGTTATGTTAGTATTTAATTACTTACAAGAGAAAACGTTTTGCTAAAAAGAATGTCCGCATCAAAGCGCAAAGATGAACTTATCAATGCACTTCTAGAGTTGGCTTATGAAATAGGACCAGACCGCCTTACTACCAGTGATATCGCAGCGCGAATTGGAGTCACTCAGGGAACGGTTTTCCGCCATTTCAAAAATAAAGATGAGTTGTGGGTAGCAGCAATACGCAAAGTCACTGATGGACTGAAGAGCGCATGGGCTGAAAATTTACTCCTATCCAAGGAGGTGGATGCCAAACAGCGAGTTGCTCGATTAGTCCATTGCCAGCTTGAACTTATTCAAAATACACCAGCTTTGCCCTTGATTCTCTTTTCACGTGAGTTAAACACGGAGAATGAAGAGCTGCGAACGATTATCAGAGAAACACTGTTTGTGTTTGATAGCCATCTCTCATCTCTGATTGAAAAGGCGCTCATTGGTCGTGACCAATCGGAAATTACAGTGCCTGATATAGCCAAATATTTAACATCGTTAATACAGGGGCAGGCTGTACGATGGGGATTGAGTGATAAGAGCTTCGATTTAGTAGCTAGTGGCAATCAATTATCCCTCAAATTGATTGATATCTTAATTAGCTAGCCCATCAACTGTGAACGGCGGCTATGTGCCGTTAAGAGACAAAAAAGGAGAGCATTAAACTCTCCTTTTTTTATTCGCTAGCCGCTTCGACTTAGTTTCGAATCAGATGATCAAAGGCGGATAGAGAGGCTGTAGCTCCGGCACCCATCGAGATGATGATCTGTTTGTAAGGCACGGTGGTTGCATCACCCGCTGCGAAGACGCCTGGTACATTGGTAGCACCGCGATCATCGATCTGGATCTCACCAAATTTGGTTAGCTCAACGGCACTCTCTTTTAACCACTCAGTATTTGGCACTAAGCCTATCTGAACAAATACACCTTCTAGCTCAACGCTGTGAGATTCGCCAGAGGTGCGGTCGGTATAGATCAATCCGTTAACCTTACCATTCGCTCCAGTGATCTCTGTGGTTTGCGCGTTCTTGATAATGGTGACATTAGAGAGCGAGTTTGCTTTGTCTTGCAACACTTGGTCAGCACGGAGTGTGTCACCAAACTCTAAAACGGTTACCTCACTGACCACACCGGCAAGATCGATCGCGGCTTCGATGCCTGAGTTGCCACCACCAATCACCGCTACACGTTTACCTTTAAACAGAGGGCCATCACAGTGAGGGCAGTAGGCAACACCTTTGCCCTTGTATTCAGCTTCGCCTGGAACACCAATCTCACGCCAGCGTGCACCCGTCGCCATAATGATGGTTTTGGATTTTAGGGCAGCGCCGCTCTCTAAGTTCAGTTGATGCAGGCCATCGGCTTCAGAGAGGCCCGCTGCGCGTTGCGCTGTAATGATATCTACGTTGTACTCTTTAACGTGCTGTTCCATGTTAGAGACCAGTTTTGGTCCCTCTGTGTAGGGAACTGAGATTAGGTTCTCAATGCCCATAGTGTCTTGAACCTGACCACCAAATCGCTCGGCGACCAAACCGGTGCGAATCCCTTTGCGTGCTGCATAGATGGCAGCGGCAGCACCTGCAGGGCCGCCACCTACAACGAGTACATCGTATGGGGCGCGTTCTGATAGCGCTTCTGCTTCGCGCTCAGCACCGGCAGTATCAAGCTTCGCTAGAATCTCTTTGAGCTCAGTACGTCCTTGGGTAAATAATTCACCGTTCAGGAATACAGCGGGTACGGCCATCACCTCGCGCTCTTCTACTTCAGATTGGTAGAGTGCGCCATCGATCATCGTGCTGGTGATGTTTGGATTTAGGCGTGCCATGAGGTTTAGAGCTTGCACTAAATCCGGACAGTTTTGACAGGAGAGCGAGATGTAAGTTTCAAAATGGAACTCACCCTCAAGGCTCTTAATCTGACTCTGAACCTCTTCTGGCTCTTTGCTTGGGTGTCCACCCGCTTGAAGAAGAGCAAGAATCAGAGTTGTAAATTCGTGACCCATTGGGATGCCTGAGAACACAACACGTGGTTCAGCATCGGCTTCACCAAGTATGGCCATGCTTGGCACTCGGTGATGATCCCAATCAGTCAACGTAATTTTGTCGCTACGCTCAGCGAGCGTTGTCGCGAGCTCTCTAAGTTCGTTACCTTTTGCTGAGTCGTCAGCAGCTAACTTCAGCTCAATCGGTTGTTTGATGTAGCTAAGGTACTGGTCCAACTGTTGGACAATATTTGGCTCTAACATGATGACCTCATGAATAAAAAATAACTAAGCTTTAGAGAGAAACGAGGCTGCGAGTGCAGCCTCGGGAAAGGACTTAGGTCCGATTAGATCTTACCAACAAGATCCAAAGATGGTGCTAGAGTCTCAGCGCCTTCTTTCCATTTAGCAGGACATACTTCGCCTGGGTGAGCAGCAACGTACTGTGCAGCTTTGATCTTGCGAAGAAGTTCTGATGCGTCACGGCCTACAGAACCAGAGTTGATCTCAACGATCTGAATTTTACCTTCTGGATCGATAACGAAAGTACCGCGCTCAGCAAGACCTGCTTCCTCGATCATTACGTCGAAGTTGCGAGAGATCTGGCCAGTTGGATCGCCGATCATTGGGTAAGTGATTTTACCGATCGTCTCAGAAGAGTCGTGCCATGCTTTGTGAGTGAAGTGAGTATCAGTTGATACTGCGTAGATCTCAACACCGATCTTCTGGAACTCAGCGTAGCTGTCTGCAAGGTCACCTAGCTCAGTAGGGCAGATGAACGTGAAATCTGCTGGGTAGAAGAAAACAACAGACCACTTACCTTTAAGGTCAGCTTCTGAAACTTCTACGAATTCGCCAGCGTGGAATGCTGTTGCGTTAAATGGTTTAACTTCCTGATTAATGTAAGCAGACATTCTGTCTTCTCCTTGGTTGGTTAAATTGTCATGTTTCAAGAATGCGACGAATATTAGAGTTCGCCGACAAAAAGGTAAAATTAATTGTAACTAATGATGTTATTAATAAATGCTATCAGGCGGTCTCTTTTTCAAGGGCTGATGCAGAAATTAATTCTCGGGTGTAATCCGTTGAAGGGGCATTAAAAATGGCCTCTGCAGAGCCAGATTCAACCACTTTGCCACCTTTCATCACCATAACGCGGTGACTTAACGCTTTTATGACAGCGAGATCGTGGCTAATAAAAAGATAGCTTAGTTGATATTGGCGTTGCAGGGATTGAAGTAGATCAATGACCTGTTTTTGAACCGTTCTGTCGAGGGCAGAGGTCGGCTCATCTAACACGATTAATTTTGGTTTTAATACCAGTGCGCGAGCGATGGCGATTCGTTGTCGCTGGCCACCTGAGAACTCATGGGGGTAGCGATGTCTAGATTCGGGATCTAGCTGTACATCCAGAAGGGCTTGAATGACAGCGGCTTCCCTCTGTTCTGGTGAGAAACTCTGTTGTACTTCCAGTCCTTCACTAATGATCTCTGCTACTGTCATTCTGGGGCTGAGGCTACCGAAGGGGTCTTGGAAAACGATCTGGGCAACACGGCGATGAGGTCGCATCTCCTTTTGGTTGAGCGAATCAACACGTCTGCCATCTAGCCATATCTCACCTTCGCTCTTGGTCAGTTTCAGAAGGGCAAAGGCAAGCGTTGATTTACCTGAACCAGATTCACCGACAATACCAAATGTCTCGCCCTTTTTGATCTGCAGATCGATGCCGTCAACTGCTTTAATATAATCATAAACGCGTTTCAGAAGGCCCTGAGTTTTAGGGAACCAGACTCGAATGTTTTTAGCTTCTAACAAGGTGTCAGCGTCTGCTTCAACTGCATCGAGGTCGCGTACAGGTTCTGCATTGAGCAGTGTGTTTGTGTAGGGGTGTTTGGGCGCATTAAACAGTGTAAGAGTATCGCCTTGCTCAACGACCTTTCCCTGTTGCATGACGAGAATTCGATCGGCGTAACGCTGCACAATATTCAGATCGTGCGTGATGATCAGTATGGCCATTCCCAATTTTTGTTGCAGTGCCGTCAGTAGATCTAATATCTGTTTCTGTATCGTGACATCCAACGCAGTGGTGGGTTCGTCGGCAATTAGAATCTCGGGTTCGTTGGCTAATGCCATCGCAATCATGACACGCTGGCGCTGACCGCCTGATAGCTCGTGGGGGTAACTTTTTAAACGGGATTCAGGTGATGGGATACCCACCAGGTCTAGAAGCTCTATCACTCGTGTGCGGGCCTTAGAACCCGATAATCCCTTATGCAGTCTAAGCGATTCAGCTATCTGTTTCTCGATAGTATGAAGCGGATTAAGAGAGGTCATCGGCTCCTGAAAAATGTAGCTGATTCGGTGGCCTCTTATTGATCGAAGTTCGGCTTCTGTCGCGTCCTGAAGCGCTTTCCCCTGGAAAACAATTGAGTCTGCTTGTATCTCTGTCTGCTCAGGCAACAGTTTCAATAGCGACAGGGCAGAGACCGATTTACCTGAACCCGATTCGCCAACAATCGCCAGTGTTTCACCGGCGCTTAGAGAAAAACTAAGATTCTCTACAGCTGCTTCAGGCTGATCAGGAAATCGAATCGATAAATGTTTTACGTCTAGAATCGGTTTCATCGGCTCTGTTTCCTAGGATCAAACGCGTCGCGAACGCCTTCACCAATAAAGATCAGTAACGTCAGCATGATAGAGAGTGATAAGAAAGCGGTCACACCTAACCAAGGTGCATGTAGATTCTCTTTGCCCTGTGCCACAAGTTCACCTAGGGATGGCGAGCCGGGTGGTAGGCCAAAGCCAAGAAAGTCGAGCGCGGTTAATGTCACCAGTGCACCATTAAAGATGAACGGCATAAACGTCAGTGTCGCAACCATAGCGTTGGGAAGGACATGCTTAAACATGATGACTGAGTTCGGTTGCCCTAGAGCCCTTGCTGCTCTGACATACTCTAGGTTGCGTGCACGCAAGAATTCAGCTCGCACCACATCCACCAAATTCATCCATGAGAAGAGCAACATAATCCCTAGCAACCACCAGAAATTAGGCTCCACTAGGCTGGCTAGAATGATCAATAGGAAGAGAACCGGCAGACCGGACCAGATCTCAATAAAACGCTGCATAAACAGATCGACCTTGCCTCCGTAATACCCTTGTAAAGCACCCGCCACAACGCCAATCACCGAGCTTGCAAGAGTCAGGACTGTGGCAAACAGTATCGAGATGCGAAAACCGTAGATCAATCTTGCCGCGACATCACGCCCTTGATCATCAGTGCCTAACCAGTTGTCGGTGGTAGGCGGAGAGGGGGCTGGTTGGTCCAAGTTAAAGTTGATTGTGTCGTAGCTGAACGGGATAACGGGCCACCACAGAGTGCCGTTTTGCTCCTCAATCAGCTCAGTAATATAGGGATCGCGGTAGTCGACTGGTGCATCAAAGTCACCGCCAAAATCGGTCTCTGTATAGTTTTCCATTAATGGATAAAACAGCCCTTGATCCGTTTTGATTAAGATCGGTTTGTCATTCGCGATCAACTCGGCAAAGAGCGACAGGGTAAACAGCAACATAAAGATCCACAACGAGTAGTAGGCTCGTCGGTTGCTTTTAAACTGTGCAATGCGTCGCTGAGTAATGGGTGATGCCATCGTTTAACCCTCTCGACTCTCAAAATCGATACGAGGATCGACAAGGGTATAGGTGATGTCTGATACCAGCTTTAATAGAAGCCCCACTAGGGTGAATATGTAGAGGGTACCGAAAATAACAGGGTAATCTCGGTTGATAACCGCCTCATAGCCAAGCAGCCCTAAACCATCCAGCGAGAAGATCACCTCAATCAACATCGATCCTGTGAAGAAAATACCTATCAATGCAGCAGGCATGCCCGCTATGATCAGTAGCATGGCATTTCGGAATACATGGCCGTAAAGGACCTGATGCTCGGTTAAACCCTTAGCCCGAGCGGTCAGTGCATACTGCTTATGGATCTCATCAAGGAAGGTGTTTTTAGTTAGCATGGTTAGCGTTGCGAAGCTGGAAATAACGGACGCTAGGATTGGTAGAGCAAGGTGCCAGAAGTAATCCCCGATTTTTTCGATCAGAGTCATCTCTTCAAATCCGGGTGAGGTTAAGCCACGCAACGGAAACCACTCAAAGTAGGTGCCGCCGGCAAATAGCACGATCAGTAAAATAGCAAACAAGAAGTTTGGGATCGCGTAGCCAACAATGATGATGCTGGAACTCCAGACATCAAATGGGGATCCATCTCGAACCGCTTTTCGAATGCCTAAGGGAATGGAGACTAGATAGGTGATCAGTGTGGTCCATAGCCCAAGTGAGATCGAGACAGGCATCTTTTCGACAATCAGATCAACTACTGGTTTATCACTGAAAAAACTACGGCCAAAATCGAAGGTTAGATAGTCTGTTAGCATCTTAAAAAACCGCTCATGGGCCGGCTTGTCAAAGCCATAGAGCTGTTCGATCTCAGCAACCAGTGCGGGGTCCATGCCTTGGGCACCCCGATATTTTGAATCGCCGCCTTGTGCATCGGCGCTGATGTCTGAACGCTCTCCTGAACCAATACGACTGGTCGCATCAACCGAAAATCCCTGTAGGTGAGCGAGAGCTTGTTCAACCGGTCCACCAGGCGCCAGTTGAATGATTAGGAAGTTCAACAGCAAGATACCGAACAGCGTCGGTATCATGAGCAGTAATCGTCGAAAAATGTACGCTGCCATTATGGCTTAGCCCACCAGGTATCCAGTCCAATGGTGTAGGTGGGGCGAATCGCAGGAAACTCAAATTTATCCCAGTAGGCGACACGGTGTGAATCGATGTGGAACTGAGGCACCACAAAATGGTTCCACTGCAATACTCGATCCAGTGCTCGAGCACGCAGCACAAGCTGCTCACGATCCGGAGCTTGAATCAGAAGCTCCACTAACTGATCAATCGCGGGATCTTTGATGCCAATTAGATTTCGGCTACCGGGTTGATCGGCGGCTTCCGATCCCCAAAACTCGCGCTGCTCATTGCCTGGAGAGCTGCTCTGTCCAAAGCTGCCGACGATCATGTCGAAGTCAGTTGAACGAAGGCGGTTAATATACTGGGATACATCGACGATGCGGATGCTGACCTGCATTCCCAGTTTCTCTAGGTTTTGTATAAAGGGTGCAACAACGCGTTCAAAATCCTTTTGCACCAGTAGTATTTCGAAATTGAATGATTCACCGGCAGCATTAACCAGTTTGCCATCTTTTAGTGTCCAGCCAGCCTCTTTTAAAAGCTTAAGCGCGGTGCGAAGTTGAGTTCGGTTGCGCCCATCCCCTTTGGTGGTTGGCGCTTGGTAAACGGTTGTAAACACCTCATCCGGAATCTGGCCTCTGAACGGCTCCAAAATGGCCAACTCTTTTTCACTGGGCAGTTCAGTGGCGGCCATCTCTGAATTAGAGAAGAAACTGTGACTGCGAGTGTATGCGCTGTAAAACAGGTTGGCATTGGTCCACTCAAAATCGAAGCCGTTCGCGATGGCTGATCGAACACGAGGATCACTGAACTTGTCGAGGCGCGTATTAATGATAAAGGCTTGCATACCGGCCGGGTTGGCATCAGCAATCAGCTCCTTCTTAATACGACCCTCATCAAATGCCGGGCCTGTATAGCTGGTGGCCCAGTTCTTAGAGGAGTTCTCCTCTCTAAAGTCATACTCCTCAGCTTTGAATGCCTCCAGTGCGACGGTGCTGTCACGGTAGTAATCAAACTGCATCGCATCAAAGTTATAGCGACCGCGGTTAACCGGAAGGTCGGCTCCCCAATAATCTGGGTTACGCTTGTAGGTAATGGTTCTACCCGCTTCAAAAGAGTCTACAACGTAGGGCCCTGAACCCAAGATAGGCTCCAGCGAAGGTTTGGTGAAGTCTCGTTCTTTCCAGTAGTTCGCAGAGAGAATAGGGACCTCGCCAATGATCAGCGGCAATTCGCGGTTCTCTTCACTGCCAAACTCAAAACGGACAGTATGGTCTGTAATGGCGGTGATTGAACGGATGTCGCGGTAGTAAGCTTTGTAGAAGGGTGAGCCCTGTTCACGCAATAGTCTGAAGGTCTCGATGACATCGTTTGCCGTCACAGGACTGCCATCGCTGAAGCGTGCCTGCTTACGAAGATCAAACTCAACCCAGGCTCTGGATTCAGGCATACGGACCGCTTCGGCTAGTAAGCCGTACTGAGTGAAGGGTTCGTCATAGGAACGAGCCATCAGGGTGTCAAAGGTTAATCCGGTACCATCCGCTGCGGTGCCTTTGATAATAAAAGGGTTAAAGCTATCAAAGGTGCCGTTGGCGGCCTGTTTAAAAACTCCGCCTTTAGGTGCTTCTGGATTCACGTACTCAAAATGACTAAACCCTGCATCGTATTTCAGGTCGCCGTGCATCGCGATCCCGTGCGAAGACTCGACACCGGCATGAGCCGTCAGTGCAACGGTGAATGAGAGAATGGCGCCTATTTTTTTTATGGAATTTTTTTGAATAGAACCCAAAACCACGGAAACCTCCTACGAAACAGTTTGTAAAACTATACGTTAGAAATAGGGTGGTAGGGTTAAAAATTCAACTTATTTTGTTGAATTGAGTGACTCAGCAAGCTTTTCCAGTTGCTGATGGCGTTCGCCACGAGGCGTCTCTTGGCTTTTAAGCTGCTGATCCAACTCCATCAGTTTAGTCAACTTGGTTTGATCGCCTATGGAGAGGCTGCGAATGAGGTCTTGATCAACCCATTTGCGGATGCGCTTCATCACAACCACTTTGAAGATCACGGCTAGAACCACAGAGATTACGATGATTGCAATGCCTAAAGTATCCATTAGCCCTGCTCAGGCTGTTTAACGCGAAGGGGTTGGCCTGGCATCAATAGGGTATCGATGCTGATGTCGTTCCATTTAAGCAGTTGCTGGACACTGATGTTGTGGCGCTGCGCAATGACGCTGAGGTTATCACCCTTGCGGACCAAGTACTGTGCAGTTGAAGAGGCTTGAGCGTCGGCTTTGAAAATCGCTAAACGCTCACCAATTTTAAGCGTCTTAGAGGTGCCAAAGTTGTTCCAGCGAGCGATCGACTTGTGATCAACGCCGTAGATTTTCGCAATTTTCCAGAGCGAATCACCGGATTTAACCGTGTGAAGAATCTTTTTACTGCCTGCGGGTGCGCTCTTGCGGATACTGGCGGTGCGACGTTGCGTATCACTCAAGCGGTACTGGCTGGCATCAACAAGCGCCGATGGGATCAATAGAGATTGGCCAACGCGAATCAGAGAACTTTTCAAGTCATTCGAGGTCTGAATGGTCGAAATGTTTGTGTTAAAGCGCTTAGCGATGACCGATAAGCTATCGCCAGGTTTAACTTCGTAACGAGCCCAGTTGATTCTGTCTGAAGGGGCGAGTGATGCAAGTTCGGTTTTAAAGCGCGCAGCGTTATCAACTGGAACTAATAGCTGGTGCGGTCCTTCTGGGTCCGTAGCCCATTGTGAATATCCCGCGTTGAGCTTGTAGATCTCATCCAGTTCCACTCCGCTCAACTCAGCAGCGCGTGACAGATCGATCTGACCACCAGTATCGACGATTTCAAAATAGGGTTTGTCTGCAAGAGGTGCTAAAGCAAGACCGTGCTTTTCTGGGTTTTTGAACACCTCAGAGATCGCTAAAATTTTAGGGACGTAGTGGCGAGTCTCGCGCGGCAGTTTTAGATTCCAAAAATCGGTTGGCTTGCCGGCTTTTTTATTGCGTTTAACTGCACGACCCACGGTGCCCTCACCGGCGTTGTAAGCGGCCATGGCCAACAACCAATCCCCATCGAGGTAGTCATGCAGATACTCTAGGTAGTCCAATGCCGCATGCGTTGATGCAACAATGTCGCGTCGACCGTCGTACCACCAGTTACGCTTAAGACCAAAATGATCGCCGGTTGCTGGCATGAACTGCCATGCTCCAGACGCTTTAGCCGGTGATTTGGCAAATGGGTCGTAAGAGGATTCTACTGCTGGTATTAGAGCGATCTCTGCCGGCATGCCACGTTTGATCACTTCATGCAGTACAAAGTGGTAGTAACGAGACGCGCGGCCCGTTAGGCGGTTCAAATATTTGTCGTGCTCAACATACCAGTCAATATGCTGTTGAACGACCTTTTTGTCCAGGTTATGGTTGAGTCGCATGTTGTTGCGGGTTATTTCCCACAAGTCTGCTTTCTTAGGATCTTTCTCAAGCTCTAGAAGTACCGATTTAATCGGGGCTTCATCCCACTCTGGCTTCACTTTGGGTTCGGTACGCTGAACAAGAACAGGCTCGCTCTCAAGCACCTGCACAGGCTCCGTTGGACTCTGCTGTGCGCTCTGTTGTGTCGCGACGGTCTGACAGCCTGCGAGTGTGATCGCAAGGGCTCCAACCATCAGTGTCGATTTCAACTTTGCCATAGTGCCTTTCTGGACATTTATACCGAAAATTTAAAGCCGCAATTCTACCTGTGAGGGGCTATTGGGTCAATTTCATTAATTTTCTGTTAAGGAATAAAAAGTCCACTTCATAGATCACTATTTAGAAGCTGTTCTTCCATTCTCGCAGCGCCGCCAAGGTCTCGACTCCAGCAGAGAGTGTTTGGTTCGAATAGTGGCTGGCGCTTTTAATCAACGCCATCTCTCTTGTGCGCATGTAGGGGTTTATCTGACGTTCTAATCCGATGC
Organism: Marinobacterium sp. xm-a-152; assembly: GCF_013282965.1. Classification (NCBI taxonomy): domain Bacteria; kingdom Pseudomonadati; phylum Pseudomonadota; class Gammaproteobacteria; order Oceanospirillales; family Oceanospirillaceae; genus Marinobacterium; species Marinobacterium sp. xm-a-152. The sequence continues at coordinate 35,072 of NZ_WBYI01000009.1, forward strand.
TGCTTGGCAGTGTAGGTCTGTTGTCAGATCTTAGCTGTTCGCATTGAGTGATCGCTTGGTCGATGTCACTATTTGCTGGATCAGCGGCTTTGGCAAAGGCCAGGTTGGCTAAAGAGTACTCATGCGTACAGTAGACCTCGGTCGCATCCGGTAGGCTTGCAAAGTAGTCCATTGCTTGTTGCATCTGATCTGCACTTCCTTCAAACAGGCGGCCGCAGCCAGCTAAAAACAGTGTATCGCCACAGAACAGCTGTGGTGTATCGCCGTTAACTAAGTAGGCGATATGATCCAGTGTGTGTGCAGGGACAGCTTTAATACTTAGAGACGCCCCAAACAGCTCAATGGAGTCTCCGTCAGATAGAGGGTGTGTTACACCAGGAAACTTTGACTCAGATGAGCCGTAAACAGGCACTGAGTATCGCGCATTTAATGCGTCAACACCGCCAGTATGATCTCGGTGGTGATGGGTGACTAGGATAGCAGCCAATGTTTTGTTGGATTGAGTCAGATGCTGTTCAACCACATCCGCATCACCTGGATCGACAACGGCAATGGATGAGTCATCAGGTGATTCGATGACCCAGATATAGTTATCGTCAAATGCGGGTAATGGGGTTAGCTTAAACATCCTGAACTCCGAAGCTGAAATTTCCCCCCAGGTTACCTAGAATAGAGATCAATGAGAACCTCCTTTGAAGGTGAAAACGATGAGTAGTGTGACTGATTTGAACGCAGTCAGCGAACTGCAGGCCTGGTATGACTCAGAGTTGGGTCAGCAGTTTTTGGCACAAGAGCGCCAAATGATCGAGCGTGCATTGCTCTCCGTGCAGGGCAGTCGTCTATTACAGGTTACTTTGGACGGTCGTCAGTGGCTCTGTGATACAGCCAGAGCTCAGCACGCTGTATTGGTTGCTCCTAGAGTTGAGCTAGGGATGGAAGAACGAACCCTAATTGCAACGCCAGAAGAGCTGCCCGTGCAGTCGGCGGTCATTGATATTTTGGTATTGCACCATGCTCATGAGTTTTCTGCGGATCCACACCAAGTTATTCGTGAAGCGGCCCGTATCCTTCGCCCTGGTGGTCATCTGATTTTGTTGGGTTTTAATCCGACCTCCTGGTTAGGGTTGCACTCACAGTTTAAGAGAAATCAGGGCGCCCCTTGGCGTGCCCAATTTATCTCGCAACACCGTTTAGGCGATTGGTTTAAGTTGCTGCAGCTCTCATCCTTAGGTGGGGACTCTAAAGAGTTCAACTACCCTCTGGAGAGTAACCAGTGGCGGCAACGGATCAGGCCTGTGGCCAAGGTGATTAAGGCGTTGCCGTTTAAATCCGGCAATCTATTCACAATAACAGCAAGAAAAGATGTAGCGGGTCTCACACCACTGCAACCGCAGTGGAATCGTCGTCTACTTGGCAAGTTACAAGTGATAGAATCTAAAGCAACAAGTGCTGGTGTAAGGCGAAATAAGAGTTGAAAGTAGTCACGATATATACCGACGGGGCCTGTAAAGGTAATCCTGGGCCTGGTGGTTGGGGTGCGCTATTAAGTTATGGCGGTGCTGAGAAAGAGATGTGGGGTGGGGAGCATGAAACCACCAATAATCGCATGGAGATCATGGCGGCTATCGAATCGCTAGAGTGTTTAAAACGACCCTCTAAGGTAATTCTCTACACAGATTCGGAATACCTGCGCAAAGGGATCACAGAGTGGATCCACGGCTGGATGAAGCGAAATTGGAAAAACTCCCAGGGCAAGCCGGTTAAAAATGCCGAGCTTTGGCAGCGACTTCATCAGGCGACACAACAACATGACATTGAGTGGCGATGGGTTAAGGGCCATAGTGGTGATCCAGGTAATGAACGAGCCGATCAGTTGGCTAATCGCGGATATGAGGAACAGCTCTAATGAGTCGTCAAATTGTACTCGATACTGAAACCACCGGTCTTGAGCCCGAAGAGGGTCACAACATCATCGAGATCGGTTGTGTGGAGATGGTGGCACGCCGCTTAACCGGTAACAACTACCATCAATACATTCTGCCCGATCGTGAGGTTGATGCTGAGGCGATGCAGGTCCACGGCATTACCAATGAATTTTTGGCAGACAAGCCTAAGTTCAATGTTGTGATGCACGAATTCATTGAATACGTGCGTGGTGCCGAACTGATCATCCATAACGCGTCGTTCGATGTCGGCTTCATTAATAAGGAGTTTGAGCGCAACGGGATTAAAGAGCGCATCGAAGAGTTCTGTACGATTACCGACAGCTTAGCCTTAGCGCGTAAAAAACACCCTGGTCAGAAGAACAACCTAGATGCTCTCTGTCGTCGGTACTTTATAGATAACTCGCACCGTGAATTGCACGGCGCCTTGCTCGACTCTGAAATCCTAGCCGATGTCTATTTGGCGATTACGGGTGGTCAAACCGCCTTGAGTCTATCGGTGGATGGGCAAGATGAAGAGGGTGGTGGACAGCGAATCAGACGCCTTACTCCTGAACAGGTTTCTGGTCTTAAAGTGTTGAAAGCGAGTGAAGATGACCTCACTGAGCACGAACGTTTTTTGGATATGCTGGATAAGAAATCAGACGGCGCTGTGTGGCGAAACCTTTCTCAGGAGTCATGAGACTCTAGCCATTCAATCAAACGTTGAATGGCGTTGCCACGCGTGCGACTCAACTGCCTTTCCAAGCCAAGGTCCGTTAGGTAAGTCTTGATCTGTTCGACAGTGGATCCCTGATCAATCTGGTGCTTAAAAAGCTGAATCAGAGCAGTAATCTGACGGCTCTCTGAGCACCCATCGAACTGAATAAAACCCTTTTCACTACTCAGTTTTAGCCAAGTCTGACTGGCACAACCTGTGACGAGATTTTCTGGTCGCTTTAGGCTTGGGTCTATTGAGACTGATCCCAAACTCATCAGTGCATTCAGTCGTGTTGGCCAATCTTTCGCTTGCTCAACCTGTTCTATCCAAAGCTTTGCTGAATCGCTATTCGATGTCTCATCACTCGTCACTGGTTGATGGCTACAGAGTGAACGCAAAAGGGCGATACAAGTGTCTAGCTCTTCAATTGTGTTATAAAACGCTAAAGAGATGCGCACAGAAGAGTGCAATCCAAATGACTGCATGAGCGGTTGCGCGCAGTGGCTACCGGCACGAACAGCGATGCCCTGTGCATCGAGTTGAGCGGCTATGTCGTCGGCATTGATCGTCTCATGATAGAAACTCACAATGGGTAAGCTGAACTCTCCAGCAGGGAGTATTTTAATCCCCTCTATGGATTTGAGTCCCTGCAAGAGGTGACTGGTCAGTTGCTGCTCGTGCTCTTCTATCTCTGCACGGTCTAGATTGTTTAGGTACTCAGCGGCAGCTGCCAATCCAATGGCGCCGGCAATATCGGGCGTGCCCGCTTCAAAGCGCAGCGGCGCCTCGGCATACTGGGTCTCAGTTAAGCTGACCGACTCAATCATCTCGCCGCCAACTTGCCAAGGGGGCATCGCATTAAGCAGAGCCTCTTTCCCGTAAAGAACCCCAATACCGGTCGGACCAAACATCTTGTGACCCGAAAACGCATAAAAATCAGCGTCAAGATCCTGCATGTCCAAGACCAGGTGCGGTGCCGCTTGAGCCCCATCGATCAGAGTCGTTAGGCCCTCTCTCTTGGCCAGTTTTACCATCTCTTTAATGGGGTAGACGGTGCCTAGGACATTGGAGGCGTGGGGTAGTGCCACCAGTTTTGGATTGAGTTTAAGGTAGCTTTGGTACTGATCTGAATTGAGTTCACCTGACGCTGTCAGTTCGATGACGTCTAAGTGGGCGCCAACCTGCTGCGCTAATCGCTGAAACGGAAGAATCGCAGCGTGATGAGCAGAGATAGCGATAACAATGCGATCACCTGCCTTGAGAATGGGTCTTAGGTAACTCTCGGCGACGAGATTGAGACCTTCGGTTGCACCTCGAGTCCAGACAATTTCATTGGGTTTAGCATTAATGAACTGTGCTAATTGACCTCGAGCCTGTTCAAAGTGTGCGGTTGCTAGGCTGCTCAGGTGGTGAGCCGCACGGTGAACATTGGCATTCTCTTTCCGATAAAACTGAGTTATTGCATCGATCACTTCGCGCGGTTTTTGAGTGGTAGCCCCGTTATCGAAGTAGATCAGGGGTTTCCCATCAACTCGTGTATTGAGGATAGGAAAGCTCGAACGTATTCGTCGCAGGGTTTGGCTGTCCATCAGTGACTGGTTTGCTCACGCAGCCAGCGACTCTGCCAGCGTGTATACATCATCGCAGCGGTAAACAGAGTCGAAATCAACAACACTTCAATCACACCATAGAGGGCTAAATGGGGTTGGATAGCCGTCAGTACACTGCCCAAGAAATAGAGCAGCAATACGAAGCAGAGCCAAGCGTGAGGACGCGGTGTGCCCTTTAATATAGCGGGTGTAAAACCGATCAGTGGCAGTAAGTGAACCAGCCAAATCACCCAAGGGTTATCTCCAGAACTCGGTGCTAACCATAAGAAACGTAGAGTGTAGAAGATTAAAAGGGCGATAAAGCTGACACGGGTAATTAAACCACTGATTGACGCTTTGCGTTGTAGAGACATGTTAACTCCTTTAACGACTGCTCAAACGCTGCGCTAGGGTACCTAAACGTTTACCCTGAGCGACGGCAATTCTCTGTTCGTCTTGTGATAGGCGGTGACTGTTTTGCGATACCTGACTGGCACCGTAAGGTGTGCCACCACGGGTGGTTGAGTGCAGTTCAGCAACATTATAGGGAACACCGACTAACAGCATTCCTTGATGGATCAAAGGCAGAGCCATAGAGAGCAGCGTACTCTCTTGACCGCCATGCAGTGAGCTGGATGAGGTGAACAGTGTTGCCGGTTTATCGATCAGCGAGCCAGACAGCCACTCTGACGTGGTCGTCTCGATAAATGCGCTTAACGCACTGGCCATATGACCAAACCGGGTTGGACTTCCTAATGCTAGGCCTGAGCACTCTCTTAAATCGTCCTGTGTGACATAGAGTGTCCCTTCACTATCTGCGAGGTCAGACGTTTCTGCATCCGGAACGGTTCTTATTTGAGCGTTAATACCAGATTGTTCAATGCCCAGTGCGATCGATTCAGCCAGCGCACGGGTCGCGCCATGACGACTGTAGAATAGAACCAGTACGTACGGCGCAGACATATTACAGAATCTCTAATACTTGCTCAGGAGGGCGGCCAATGCGCGCCTTGTCACCGTTGATCACAACGGGACGCTCCATCAGTTTTGGGTACTCAACCATAGCGGCAATCAATGCATCAGCTGAGGACTCTTTAGTCAGACCGGCCAACTTGAACTCATCCTCTTTGGTGCGGACTAAGTCGATAGGTGTGACACCCAGTGCAGCGATCAGTTGGCGCAGCTCATCGGCGGATAGAGGCTCTTTTAAATATTCACGAACGGTGAGTTCAGCACCTTGCTCTTCAACCAGTGCCAAAGTTTGACGTGATTTAGAACAGCGAGGGTTGTGAAGAATAGTGATGCTCATTGAAATAGTTCCTTATTGGCCCAGTTTCGCGATCAGCGCGTCCACGGCATTATCCAGTGGAAGATCAGAGGCTTTAGCGTCACGACGGCCTTTGTACTCAAGTTGGCCGGCTGCAATACCGCGGTCAGAGATCACCAGGCGGTGTGGAATGCCTGTTAGCTCCATGTCAGCAAATTTAACCCCTGGGCGCTCTTTTCGGTCGTCTAGTAGTACATCAACACCTTTTGCCTTCAGTTCTGAGTAGAGTTTGTCCGATAGCGCTTTTACGTCATCAGATTTATCGTAGTTCAGTGGTACTAGAGCAACGGTGAAAGGTGCTAGAGATTCTGGCCAGATGATGCCGTTCTCATCGTGATTCTGCTCAATGGCAGCTGCAACGACACGAGTAACACCGATACCGTAACAACCCATGGTCATTGGCACCGCTTTGCCGTTTTCATCCAATACCGTTGCATTCATCGCTTCGGAGTACTTCAAGCCCAACTGGAAAATGTGTCCAACTTCGATACCGCGACGAATGTTCAGCGTACCTTTGCCGTCTGGACTTGGGTCGCCAACTTGCACGTTGCGAAGATCTGCAACGCGTGGGGTAGGAAGATCACGCTCCCAGTTAATTCCGAAGTAGTGTTTACCATCGATGTTAGCACCGGCACCAAAGTCAGACGCACAAGCCACTGCGCGATCAATAACGATCGGAATAGGAAGGTTGACTGGACCAAGGGAGCCAGGGCCGGCGCCCACAATTGCACGGATCTCTTCCTCAGTTGCCATGGTCAGAGGAGAGGCAACTTCAGGCTGCTTCTCCGCCTTAATCTCATTTAACTCATGGTCGCCACGAACCAGAAGGGCAACGATCTCTGAATCAACCTCGTCCGACGCTTTGACCATTAAGGTTTTAATCGTCTTCTCGATCGGTAGGTTGTGCTGTTCAACGAGCGCGGCAATGGTTTTAGCATCAGGCGTGTCAACCAAACGCATCTCTTCTGTAGGTGCATCCGGAGCGGCTTTAGGTGCGATTGCTTCCGCCATTTCAACATTGGCTGCGTAATCGCTGCTGTCAGAGAAGGCGATATCATCTTCACCAGAAGCGGCAAGAACGTGAAACTCATGAGAGCCGGTACCCCCAATAGAACCGTTATCGGCAATGACTGGACGGTAATCTAGGTTAAGGCGGTCGAAGATGCGAACGTAAGCATCAAAGTAGTCGTCGTACGTCTTCTGTAGTGACTCTTGGTTGATGTGGAAGGAGTAGCCATCCTTCATAACAAATTCACGTGAGCGCATTACACCGAAACGCGGACGAATCTCATCACGGAATTTGGTTTGAATTTGGTAAAAGTTAGCCGGTAGCTGTTTGTAACTCTTAAGCTGGTTGCGAACCAGATCGGTAATCACCTCTTCGTGAGTCGGTCCAACACAGAAATCACGCTGGTGACGATCTTTCAAACGGAGCAGTTCAGGTCCGTACTGTTCCCAGCGGCCTGACTCTTGCCACAATTCAGCCGGCTGAATCGCAGGCATCAGTAGCTCCTGAGCACCCGAAGCATCGAGCTCTTCGCGAATGATCTTTTCAACCTTGCGCAGTGTTTTAAGACCCATCGGTAGCCAGGTGTATAGGCCTGATGCCAGTTTGCGGATGAGGCCCGCACGAAGCATTAACTGATGACTGATAACCTCTGCATCAGCAGGAGTCTCTTTGACGGTCGCAATAAGAAATTGACTAGCACGCATGGTGAAATTGTTTCCAGCTCAAATAAAAAGAGCCCATAGTTTAAGGATGGGCTCTTTCGGCTACAAGTTTTAAAAACAATTATGCGGTTTCAGATACTAAATCTAGCTCTTCTAACATCGCTTCTAAGCGATCAATTTCCGTCTCATTAAAGACTGGGATGCCAGACTCAATGACCTCTTGCGCTGCAATACCAGCGCCAGACGCCTCTTTACCACTGAAGGCAGCGCCTGAGATGTCGCGATTACCACAGGCTGGGCTATCTGCTTTCATCAAAGCCGCAACGCACCCCTCTCGCTTTGCCAGTTCTGCTGTGAGCTCGGCGCCAAGAACAAACTGCGGAGTAACGTCTTCGCCTTCATCTGTGATGACTTCAACCGGAATACGACGAGCAATAGTGGCGTAGGGGCGAGGGACAGTGAGACCACCGGCGACCTCGGGACAGATCCTAACGAGGCGATCTTCGTTTTGTAGCCTCTCTAGCAGGGGGTGATTAATGAGGTTGTGACGTCCATCGTATCGAACGTTTTCGCCCAAAAGACAGGCGCTGATAAGCACTTTATTCATAAATGTGTGACCGTGTTTTTTTATTATTGTGTCGTAGATGTCGCTGTACGACGATTTAGTGGTTGGCGATCATACAGAAGTGGAAAGGGGAAGTCAGCCTGTGAGTCTCAATCAATGGTCTTACACAGGCTGTTAGGCTGTTTAAGCCTCTGGACGGGCGTCCACCATAAAGGTTGCTTCACCCGTTGCGATTACCTTGTCGCCAACATAAACGTTGGTGTCACAAAGGACACGACGACGGCGTTCATTGATCTCTTTAACGGTGATTTCTGCTCTCGCTGTTTGCCCGATAAAAAGGGGTGCCTTGAACTTAATCTGCTGATCAACATAGATCGCTCCAGGTCCAGGAAGTTTCGTACCGGCCACAGTAGAGATTAATGCCGCACTTAGCATGCCGTGGGCAATGCGCTGGCCGAATGGAGTTGTCGCCGCATACTCTTCGTTGATGTGTACAGGATTGGTGTCACCCGAAATGCCTGCAAAGCCATAGACATCTGCCTCAGAAATGGTCTTTGCAAAACTGTCGCTCATACCAACTTCAAGGTCTTCTAAGTAGTAGCCGTGTAAATTATCCATAAATCATCCTAAACAGTGTGGAATTGGGTTTTTGCAACAGGTTACTCACTTTTTCATGGGGTGCAAGAGAGGTTTCAAGATTCCCCAGTGGGGATAAATCAGGTATCTTTGCGTTTCGTTATATTGAATGGACTAAACTTTCTACCATGATCATTAAACCAAAAATTCGCGGTTTCATCTGCACAACAACTCACCCAACAGGCTGTGAAGCAAACGTTCGCGAGCAAATTGCGAAGACTCAAGCGCAAGGAACGATTGATGGTCCTAAGCGTGTACTTATTGTAGGTGCATCATCGGGTTATGGTTTGAGTTCACGTATAACAGCAGCCTTTGGTGCGGGTGCTTCTACCATTGGTGTCTTCTTTGAAAAAGAGGGAACCGAGAAGAAACCAGGTACCGCGGGTTGGTATAACTCGGCGAGTTTTGAAAAGCTGGCCCACGAAGCAGGGCTTTACGCTAAATCGATTAACGGCGACGCTTTCTCTCATGAAGCGAAAGCGAAAACCATTGAGATGATCAAAGAGGACTTAGGTCAAATTGATCTTGTGGTCTATTCGCTGGCGTCTCCTGTTCGTAAAATGCCAGACTCTGGTGAGGTGATTCGTTCTGCCTTGAAGCCGATCGGTGAGGTCTACCGTTCAACAGCGATCGATACTAACAAAGATGTCATCATCGAAGCGGAAGTCGAACCAGCCAATCAAGAAGAGATCGACGCAACCGTCAAAGTGATGGGCGGTCAGGATTGGGAGCTTTGGATCGAAGCTCTGGATGAAGCAGGCGTTTTGGCTGACGGTGCTAAAACCGTTGCTTACAGCTACATTGGTACCGATATCACTTGGCCGATCTACTGGCACGGTACCCTTGGTAAAGCGAAGCAGGATTTGGATCGTGCTGCCTCTGAATTGAATGCGCGCTTGTCGAAAAAGGGTGGTCAAGCAAACGTAGGGGTTCTTAAGTCCGTTGTGACACAGGCCTCGTCTGCTATTCCTGTGATGCCACTCTATCTAGCTATGGTGTTCAAAATCATGCGTGCTGAAGGTGTTCATGAAGGGTGCCAAGAGCAGATTGACCGACTATTCCGCACCGGTCTCTACGGTGACAGCTGCGAAATGGACGAAGGCAACCGCTTCCGTCTAGATGATTGGGAGCTTCGTGACAGTATTCAAACGGCGTGTAAAGCCCTATGGCCAGATGTCACTTCTGAAAATCTGTTTGAATTGACCGATTACCAACTCTACAAAGATGAGTTCTTGAAGCTGTTCGGCTTCGGTATTGACGGTGTTGATTACGACGCTGAAGTGGATACTTTGGTTCCGTTCAAGCCACTCGAATTGTCTTAATACAAGTCAACTCAAAAAAAACCGGCTATGTGCCGGTTTTTTATTGTCAGTTGCTACAGGTGATCGTAAAGCCCATAGAGTGCGTATGGATTTTTCTGATTTCAGTCTTGGTGCACTCACATAAGATTGGCTACACTGTCACCATCAAACATTTAGAGCGTTTTTTAGATGAAATACAAAGGCTTTCCAAAATTTTCTCATAGCCAGAAAGATAAAATCGGCGTCCTTGTGACCAATCTGGGTACACCGGATGCACCGACTCCCAAAGCGCTTAAACGCTACCTTAAGGAGTTTCTTTGGGATCCTCGTGTCGTGGAAGTTCCGCGTCCAATTTGGTGGATGGTTCTCAATCTTATCATCTTAAATATACGCCCGAAGCGTTCTGCTGAAGCCTACTCAACCGTGTGGACGGACGAAGGCTCACCGCTTCTTACTCATACTAAAAATCAGACAGAAGCTATCCGTAACCATTTTGAATCGATGTATGGCGATCGCGTCGTGGTTGATTTTGCGATGCGTTATGGCAATCCATCGATTGAATCAGTGCTAGATCGCATGCAAGAAGCGGGTGTTCGAAAGTTAGTAGTGTTGCCACTCTATCCGCAATACAGCGCTTCAACGACCGCTTCTACCTTTGATGCGGTAGCGAGTGATTTTCAAAAACGCCGTCTGATTCCAGATTTCCGTTTTATTCAGCAGTACGCTGATGAACCTGCTTACATTGAGGCGGTAGCAGAGAAGATCCAAGCTCATTGGGCTGAGCATGGGCGAGCGGATAAACTCATTCTCTCTTATCATGGTGTACCAAAACGATACCTTTTAAATGGCGATCCGTACCACTGTCAGTGTCATAAAACGACACGACTGATTGCCGATCGTTTGGGGTTAGAAGAGGGGGAGTACATGACCTGCTTCCAGTCTCGATTTGGTCGCGAAGAGTGGTTGAAGCCATATACTGATGAGACGCTTAAATCCCTACCTGGCCAGGGTGTGAAATCTGTTCAGGTGGTCTGCCCTGGGTTTTCGTCTGATTGTCTTGAGACCATTGAAGAGATCGGTGAAGAGAACCGCGAATATTTCGAAGAGGCGGGTGGTGAGCGTTATGAATACATTGAAGCGCTAAACTCTGATGCATCACACATTAACATGCTGTGTGGATTGATTGATCGTGAACTTCAAGGGTGGATCTCCAAACCTGAAGATGATTATCAATTACGAGCATCCGAAGCCAAAGCTAAAGGCGCGGAACAGTAGAGTTTGTTCTGCGCTAAAAAGCACTTTGCCTAGTGAATACTTTAGGCCACAATAGAATCTAATCTATTGGATCAGGAGGTCTGTGATGTCTGCTACGAAACCGCACCCTAAATTTCTTGAAGCGATGAGTCAGTTGTCACAGATGGACGAAGATGAGCGATTATCAGAGGCGAACAAAGAGCTGTTTGATCAAGCGATCAAGTACGCCCCACTCGATATTCAGCCTCAATTGATTGCGATTCAGAAAAAGTACGAAACCCCACTGCACTGATTGCTCGTTTATTGATCACTCCAATGCGACAGCTGGGACTTTAACCTCTCAATTTTAGCTTCAGCTCGATCCTCTCTAATTTTCGGTGGCGTATCAGTTGTGCGTCGCCCACCGTAAGACTGAACGGTCACTTGCCCATGTTTGACCTCGCTGGCGCGTTTAACACTGTTAGCGCGTCGATCAAAAGGTGAAGTACGACGTTCGGGGCCTTCATAGGCATCATGAATCGCCTGTCGCCACCAGTCATAAGCCGCATCATAAGAGACCAGTAGTTCGCTGGCGCGCTCTCCAGAGGGGAATTCCCAAAAGTAACGTATCTTTCCTTCTACAAGGTCACGAATAAGATAAGCGTCTTTGAGCTGGTTGAGCAGTGTCATGTTTAGTCCGTTAAATGGATTGTCTGGAATCTTTTCATAAGAGTAGACTATAAATCTGTGTTCTTAAACGGAAGTCTTTCAGATAAGTAAGATTTTTGTGATGACAGATAGTCCCGCTCCTCATCAACGAAGTTAGCGATCGCTTTGTGAAATTCTGGGTGATTAACCCAATGTACAGAGTGAGTAAATATAGGTTCAAAACCGCGCTTAATCTTATGTTCTCCCTGTGCACCTGAGTCAAAGCGCTTGAGCTGTCGTGCAATGCAGTAGTCGATCCCCTGGTAGTAGCAGGTCTCGAAGTGCAGCGCGTCATACTCTTCATAACAGCCCCAATAGCGACCATAGAGCGTACTGCTGTCATGGAAGGATAGGGCGCCCGCAACGATTTTTCCGTCAAGTTGTGCAAAGACAAACAGCATCTGCTCGGGCATGGTGTGCACTAATTCGGTAAAGAAACTCTCATTTAGGTAGGGCTCACGTCCCCGTTTAAGGTAGGTGAGTGAGTAGAGTTCGTAAAACTGCTGAAGTTGATCTTGGGTAATATCTGAACCTGAGAGGTGAATGAATTTAAACGCCTCGGTTTTTTCGCGCTCTTTACGCAGCTCTTTGCGTTTTCGAGAAGTGAGCCCTTCTAGGAAGTGGTTAAAGTCACGATAATCTCTATTAAACCACTGATACTGCAGTCCGCTTCTGATTAACAAATCCCTAGGCAGAGCGCTTTTTATCGATGAGTCGTTTGGAAAGAGAAGGTGCCAGCTCTCTAATTTGTACTCGCTAGCAAAGGTTTTAATCGCTTGGGATATTCTCTGTAGAGACTCTTCAGCTTTCAGTTTACCTACCCATCTCGGGCCGGTTGATGGCGTAAAAGGGACTGCGCTTAGAAGCTTTGGATAGTAGTTTAAGCCGGATTGATGGAAAGCGTTTGCCCAACTCTGATCAAAAACATACTCACCCCAAGAGTGGTATTTAATATAGAGAGGGAGATAGATAATCGTCTCACCCTCCTCAATTAATTCTAAGTGACAGGGTTGCCAACCCTGTTCCGTCGAAACAGACCCTGAATGTTCCATCGCGGCCAAGAATTCATGACGCAGAAAGGGATAGTCGGAATCCTTAAGTTCATTCCAACGATGCTTATCAATACTATTAATGGATTGATGAGTCCTAATTTCCATCTGCTTGGTCTATATTTAAGAAAAGGTTAGGTCGTTACGAGGAGTATATAGAAATGGATGAACTAGAACTCGAATTTCAGTTAGATGCTCAACTTGCTGCGGATACGATTAAGTTGGGTGATTTCCCGCTCTCTTCGGTTTTGCTGATGAATGATAGCCAATATCCTTGGCTGATTCTTGTACCTCGTCGTGCGGGTATGACAGAGATCTACCATCTCAGTGCAGAGGATCAACAGCAGATGCTGCTGGAGACCAGTGCACTGGCTCAAGCGTTATCCGATATCTTCGCGGCCAAAAAGATGAATGTTGCGAATCTAGGTAACATGGTTTCCCAATTGCATATACATGTTATCGCCCGGTTAGAGAGTGATCCTGCTTGGCCAGGACCAGTCTGGGGGAAAGTGCCAGCACAGCCTTACAGCTCAGATGAGCTAGCCTCTGTCAAAGAGCGTTTGGATGCCTTGTTAACCGGTGAAGTTGAGTTTAGAGCGGTATAATCAGCGTTTGACAGGTTGAAAACCAGTTACCGCTCTTCGTAGATAGTTTGACGTCCCAAAGGTGACAGGCCTTAAGCCTGTCACCCGCTCTAGAATCCACAAGATACTCTTTGAAATACCAAAAATTGCCCTGTAATAGCCTGTTAATTCAGGTATAATTCCCGCCTTTCGGCCATAGGCCTAACCATTTTAGTTAATACTCGTTTCAGCGGGTTTTAGTAGATAGGACAGCAGAGTTATGCGCAGCCACTATTGCGGCGATCTTCGTGAAGAACATATTGGACAAGAAATTACCCTGGCAGGTTGGGTGCACCGTCGTCGTGACCACGGTGGCGTAATCTTCCTAGATCTTCGTGATCGTGAGGGTTTGACACAGGTTGTGTTTGATCCAGATCGCGAAGAGAGTTTCGCGTTGGCGGATAGCTGCCGTAACGAGTTCGTAGTTGAGGTTAAAGGCCTTGTTCGTGCTCGGCCAGAGGGTACTACCAACCCGGATATGCCAACGGGTGCTATCGAGGTGCTGGGTAAAGAGCTGATCATCCTGAACAAGGCTGAAACTCCTCCTTTTCAGTTGGATGAGCACCAGCAAGTGGGTGAAGATGTTCGTCTTCGTCACCGCTACGTCGATCTCCGCCGTCCAGAGATTCAAGAGAAGCTTCGTTTCCGCTCTAAAGTGACTCACCAGGTTCGTGCTTACCTTGAAGATCAAGGTTTCCTAGATATCGAAACGCCGATTCTGACTCGTGCTACACCAGAGGGTGCACGTGACTACCTAGTCCCAAGCCGTACTCATGAAGGTAGCTTCTTCGCACTGCCTCAGTCACCACAGCTGTTTAAACAACTGCTGATGGTCTCTGGCTTTGATCGCTACTACCAAATTGCTAAGTGTTTCCGTGATGAAGACCTGCGTGCTGATCGTCAGCCAGAGTTCACTCAGATCGATATCGAGACCTCATTCCTTGATGAGCACGAGGTGATGGCAATCACTGAAAATATGATCCGTGGCCTGTTCAAAGATCAATTGAACATCGATCTAGGCGAGTTCCCGCACATGCCATACTCTGAGGCGATGCAGCGTTTTGGTTCTGATAAGCCAGACCTGCGTATTCCTATGGAATTGGTTGATGTTGCAGACCTTGTCGCAACTGTCGACTTTAAAGTGTTTGCTGGCCCAGCAACGGATCCAAAAGGTCGCGTCGCGGCTCTTAAAGTACCGGGCGGTTCAGAGCTGACTCGTAAGCAGATTGATGAGTACACTAAGTTCGTATCAATCTACGGTGCGAAAGGTTTGGCGTGGATTAAAGTGAATGATCTAGCGGCTGGCGCTGAAGGCCTTCAGTCTCCAATTGTTAAGTTCTTGGGTGCAGAGATTGCGCTGCAGATTATGGAGCGCCTTGAAGCGAAAGATGGTGATCTTGTCTTCTTCGGTGCGGATAAAGCCAACATCGTTAACGAAGCCTTGGGTGCGCTGCGTATCAAAGTGGGTGAAGACCTTAACATGCTTGAGCGTGAGTGGGCGCCACTATGGGTTGTCGACTTCCCAATGTTTGAAGAGAACTCCGATGGCAGCATGACAGCGCTTCACCACCCATTCACAGCACCGAGCTGTTCACCAGAGGAGTTGATTGCTCAGCCTGAAGGTCAGCTGTCACGTGCCTACGATATGGTTCTTAACGGTTGTGAGCTTGGTGGTGGTTCGGTTCGTATCCACGATCAAGAGATGCAGAAAGCGGTCTTCAAAGTACTGGGTATCAGTGATGAAGAGGCGGACGAGAAGTTTGGCTTCCTATTGAACGCGCTTAAGTTCGGTGCGCCACCACATGCGGGTCTGGCGTTCGGTCTTGATCGCTTGATTATGTTGATGACAGGTTCTACTTCGATTCGTGAAGTGATCGCCTTCCCTAAAACTCAGTCAGCGGCATGTCCAATGACTGAAGCGCCGGGTGAAGTGAGCGCGGCTCAACTGCGTGATCTAAACATCAAGTTGCGTAAAACACCTTAATCTAGTGTTTGATTAAAAAAAACCGGCGGTAAGCCGGTTTTTTTGTGTCTCTGGAAAATGCTGAAAGACTTACAACTCGCAGATGCGAGTTGATCGCGGTTTTTCGCTGCGCTCAAATTCGCTCCTACAGTCGAGCTACGCAGAGAGATCGTTGCAAAGTCCTACTATAGGAGCGTATTGGCGCCCCGCGCCAAACCGCGATCGATTGGACTTGCTAATCGAATTTAATGCTCCGGTGACTGGCTTTAGCCTGTCAACCGCTGTCTGTTTAAGGTATTGGTCTCAATCACAACTACTGTTAGTATATACAGCATTAAAACAATCACTACGACAGGCGACCGATGCTGATATTGGGAATCGACCCAGGTTCAAGAATTACCGGATACGGCATCATCAATGCTCAGGGTAATAAGGCTGAGTACGTTGCCAGTGGTTGTATCAAAATCGCGGATGCGACCCTTCCTGATAAGTTAAATCAAGTCTTTAGCGGTGTCTCTGAACTGATTGAGCGCTACCAGCCTCAAGAGTGTGCGATAGAGCAGGTCTTTATGTCTCGTAACGCTGACTCTGCGCTTAAGTTAGGGCAGGCACGAGGGGCCGCTATCGTAGCGGCCGTCAATCGAGGCGTAGAGGTTCATGAATATGCGGCACGCCTGGTGAAGCAGGCAGTAGCTGGAACTGGCGCTGCGGATAAGGGGCAGGTCCAGATGATGGTGCAGCGTATTTTGTCACTTCCGGGGTTGCCACAGGTCGATGCGGCTGATGGGCTGGCCATCGCACTCTGTCATGCCTATACCCGTCAAGGCTTAATAGCGACAGCGGGAACTCGTCGTTCAGTAAAAGGGCGATGGAGATTGTAAGTGCTTTCGAATAATATCAATGCGTTACTTTATTGAGGTCAGATTGTGATAGGTCGTTTAACAGGTGAATTGGTAGAGAAGTCACCTCCAGAGTTGCTGATAGATGTTTCCGGTGTCGGTTATGAATTGGAAGCATCCATGAATACCTTCTACAAATTGCCGGACGTCGGCACCTTTGTAACGCTGTATACACACTTCGTTGTGCGTGAAGATGCACAGCTTCTTTATGGATTTGCCGACAAAAACGAACGCACTCTGTTTCGAACCCTGATCAAGGTGAATGGGGTGGGGCCTAAGTTGGCGTTGACCATTCTTTCGGGTATCTCCGTCCAAGAGTTCATTCGAACGGTTCAGCATGAGGACAGTACAGCCCTGGTACGTCTGCCGGGTGTCGGTAAAAAAACCGCTGAGCGTTTAATCATCGAGATGAAGGATAAGCTGGATCGACTTGAGCTACCGACCCGTGTTGAAGCGGAACTGAGTGATTTTGCAATGCCCATCGTGGATGCGAAGCCTACCGTCGATTACAGAGCAGATGCAGAGACGGCACTGGTCGCATTGGGTTATAAACCGCTGCAAGCAACTAAGGCGATTGAAAAAGCGGTCACCGAATTGGGTGAGACGGCCGATACAGAATCGTTGATTCGTCAGGCACTTAAGATGATGGTGGCAAGCTAAGATGCAGATTGAACCTGATCGTTTTATATCGCCGGTTAAGACACCCAATGAAGAGGTGCATGATCGCGCGGTTCGCCCTAAGACACTTCAAGACTATGAAGGTCAGCCGCAAGTTCGAGAGCAGATGGAGATCTTCATCCATGCCGCTCGCAAGCGTAATGAAGCACTGGATCATACTCTGATCTTTGGCCCGCCAGGATTGGGTAAAACCACACTGGCCAATATTATTGCCAATGAGATGGGCAGTGAAATTAAAACCACCTCTGGCCCTGTTTTAGAGAAAGCGGGTGATATTGCAGCTCTTCTGACCAATCTTGAGCCGGGAGATGTGCTCTTCATAGACGAGATTCATCGACTCAGTGCCAGTGTCGAAGAGGTACTCTATCCCGCGATGGAGGACTACCAGCTCGATATCATGATCGGTGAAGGCCCAGCTGCACGATCGATCAAACTGGAACTGCCCCCCTTTACGTTAGTCGGTGCTACGACACGTGCCGGCTTATTGACGTCACCACTGCGTGATCGTTTCGGTATTGTGCAGCGGTTAGAGTTCTATTCGATTGCCGATCTGACCAATATTGTCATGCGAACGGCACGTTTAAGTGGTTCTGAAATCGATGAGGGTGGTGCGCACGAGATTGCACGTCGTTCTCGCGGTACTCCTCGTATTGCCAACCGGCTCCTGCGCCGTGCACGTGACTTCTCTGAAGTGAAAGGGGATGGGCGTATCACCGAAGAGATGGCTGATCTGGCATTGAATATGCTCAATGTCGATCAACATGGTTTTGATCACATGGACCGTCGAATGCTGCTCGCCATGCTAGAAAAGTTTGGTGGTGGTCCTGTTGGTGTGGACAGTCTTGCGGCAGCCATTAGCGAAGAGCGTGACACCATCGAAGACGTTCTCGAGCCCTATTTGATTCAGCAAGGTTTTGTCATGCGCACGCCAAGAGGGCGGGTGCTAACCGACCATGCTTACCGATACTTTGGTGTCGATAAGCCTGAAGGAAACTAGTTTATTATGGCGTTTCAGTGGCCTGTCAGAGTCTACATAGAAGATACCGATTTTGGCGGTATTGTTTACTACGTTAATTATCTAAAATTTATGGAGCGTGCTCGGACGGAGTTGTTGCGTTCGGCGGGTTGGTCGCAGCACGAACTGTCACAGCAAAATTTGATTTTTGTGGTTGGTTCGGTGGAGGCGCAATATTTAGCGCCGGCTAGGCTTGATGATTCGTTAATTGTCAGAACAACCGTCAAAAAACCGCAAGGTGCACGTGTTAAATTTCTGCAAGCTGTTGTTAAGGAGGGATCTGATAGAGTCCTCTGCCAAGCAGAAGTTGAAGTGATATCCGTCACTGGAGCCATGCGTCCGAAACGCTGGCCAAAAGAGTTAATTACATCAATCACCCAAGCGCATCCGGAAGCTTGGGATTAACAGGAGTTGAGTGTGGAAGATCAGCTGTCGATTTGGAGTCTCGTATTTGGTGCGAGTTTCGTCGTCCAGTTAGTTATGTTGTCGCTTTTGGCGGCTTCGTTTTTATCTTGGGTTGTTATCTTTCAACGTCGCCGCGTCATTAGCGGTGCACAAAAAGCGTTTAAAGCATTTGAAGAGCGTTTTTGGTCGGGTGCTGATTTAGGTCAGCTCTACCGCGAAGCCAATGCTGAACCTAATTCAGAGAGCGGAGCTGAAAATATTTTCCGTGCTGGACTCAAAGAATTTACACGTCTGACACAGCAGTCAAATGCTGATCCGGATATGGTGATGAACGGTGTGCAGCGAGCCATGCGTGTCGCAATGGCACGTGAAGAGGAGAAGCTCGAAGCGCACCTTCCTTTCCTTGCAACGGTGGGTTCTACCAGCCCCTATGTCGGTCTGTTTGGAACCGTGTGGGGTATCATGAATGCGTTTCGTGGTCTGGCTAACGTTCAGCAGGCGACCCTTGCCTCGGTAGCGCCGGGTATTTCAGAAGCCTTGGTCGCGACGGCTATAGGTCTGTTTGCGGCGATTCCGGCCGTGGTGGCCTACAACCGTTACTCAGCATCGGTGGATTCTCTGTTGAACAGTTACGAAACCTTTGCCGATGAGTTCTCTAGCATTCTTTACCGTCGCGTTCATGCTCGTTAAGGGTAAAAGATGATTAGGCGTCAGCGCACAAAGCGCAAATTGAATGCAGAGATTAACGTCGTACCCTATATCGATGTGACCTTGGTTCTGCTGATTATCTTTATGGTGACAGCTCCTATGTTGACTCAAGGCGTTGATGTGGAACTCCCGAAAGCCTCCTCTGAGCCTGTAGAGACTCAAGATGAAGAGCCATTGATCGTGACGGTTGATGCAGAAGGACTTTACTACATCAATTTGGGTGAAGATGAGACGGTTCCTAAAAGTGCCGAACAGATAGCGGGTCAGATCAGGCAGATACTCTCGGTTAACCCTGGAAAAATGATGTTGGTTCGAGGTGATCGTCAAGCGAGCTATGATCAGGTGGTTCAGTTAATGGTGCTGTTACAGGGTGCTGGAGCTGAACGAGTCGGTTTGGTGACGGAGTAGATCCTTGTTCGATCGTAGTTATCTTCTGCCAACCCTTTTTGCTGCACTGGTTCATGCACTGGTGTTGGTGGTTATTTCAGGGGTTTGGATCGGTCAAGAGGTGGATCGTAAAGCGCAGCCGCGACATATCGAGGCTCGAATGGTCGATCTTTCGGCTCTGGCTGAAAAGAAAGCCGCTGAAGAGAAATTGATGAAAGATAAAGCAGCTGCAGAGGCTGCGAAGAAAAAAGCCGCGGAACGAGCCAAGAAAGCCAAAGCCGATGAGGCAAAGCGCAAGAAAGCAGCGGACGCTAAACGTAAAGCGGATGCTAAAAAAGCCGCTGATAAGAAAAAAGCCGATGACGCTAAGCGCAAAAAAGCGGCTGAAGAGAAAAAGAGAGCAGAGGCTGAACGTAAAGCTGCAGAGCGTAAAAAAGCTGAAGCGGCTAAGAAAAAAGCTGATGCAGAGGCTAAAAAAGCCAAATTAAAAGCCGCTGAAGAGGCTAAGAAAAAGGCGGAAGCTAAGAAGCGTCAAGCGGAAGAGGCTAAACGCAAAGCTGCAGAAGAGGCCAAACGAAAAGCGGATGCAGAGCGTAAAGCCCAGGAGCAGGCTGAAGCAAAACGTCGCGAAGAGCTGGCAAGGCAGCGTGCCGCAGCAGCTGAAAGAGCAGCACAAACGGTCGCTGATGTAGGTGCCTACATTCGAACGCTAACAGAAGATAACTGGCGTCTGCCCTCTACAGCACGTAACGGGATGACAGCGACCGTGCGGATTCACTTCTTCCCATCGGGTGAAGTGGATCTGGCAGAGATTATTAAAAGCAGTGGTGACATGGCTTACGATCGATCAGTACTTCAGGCGATTGAGCGTGTAGGGCAGTATGAGTTGATTGCAAGCGTCGACCCGATTACGTTTGAGCGTAATTTGCGTAGAGTGTTAATTGAATTTAGACCTGAGGGATTGAGATGGTAAATCTTAACCAATTTAAAAGCCTGATATTTGTTCTGTTGTGGGCGCCACTAATCGTTAAAGCTGAATTGGTTGTCGAAGTGACACAGGGTCTTTCTGAGCCAACACCGGTAGCGGTTGTCCCTTTTAAGTGGACAGGGCAGGGTGCGCTCCCAGAAGATGTGGCGCAGATTGTCGATCAAGATCTATCACGTTCAGGTCTATTCACTACTTTACCAAGATCAGCGATGTTAAGCCTGCCTTCTGAGCGCAGCCAGGTCTTCTTCCGTGATTGGCGAATGACGAAGAGTGACTTTCTTGTGGTCGGTAAAATCGAGCCGATCTCCGCGACACGCGTCAGCCTTCGCTATGAACTTTATGATGTTCTTAAAGAGGAGAACATCATGATCCAGCCTTTAGAGAGTGACATTAACCAACTTAGAGATGCGGCTCACTTTATTGCGGATCAGATCTATCAGGCACTGACAGGCAATCGTGGTGCTTTTTCAACTCGCATCGTCTACGTCACCGCTGAACAGTTGACCAGTCAAACCTCTCGCTACCGTCTTGAGATGGCTGACTGGGATGGCAACCGTCCGCGTGTAATTTTAGAGTCACGCGAACCGATCATGTCACCGAGCTGGTCCGCGGATGGCAAGAAGATCGCTTACGTTTCGTTTGAAACGGGTCGTCCATCAATCTATGTTCAGTACCTGGCAACCGGGAAACGCGAACGAATCCAATCATTCTCCGGCTTGAATGGTGCGCCGGCTTGGTCACCTGATGGCAATAAGCTAGCACTGGTGCTCTCTAAAGACGGTAATGCCGAGATCTATGTGTTGGATGTGACCTCGGGTCAGTTGCAACGAGTGACTAATCACTATGGTATCGATACCGAGCCAAGCTGGGCGCCCGATGGTGAGTCGCTCTTCTTCACCTCTGACCGAGGAGGGTCGCCACAGATCTATCGTCTATTCTTGGCGACACGTCAAATGACTCGAGTAACCTACGAAGGAAACTACAACGCCCGTGCCAGCATGACCCCTGACGGTCGCTTCCTAGCGTTGATTCACCGCTCAGGTGGGTCAGGTAATCGCTTCTCTGTTGCGGTATTGGATCTAAAGACTGATCGACTCGATATTCTGACAGAGACCGGTTTGGAAGAGTCTCCCACCATTGCGCCTAATGCCAGCGTAGTCCTTTATGCAACGCAAGAGGGTAATCAAGGTGTGCTATCAGCAGTCTCTTTGGATGGTCAGGTACGATTTAGAATGCCGAATACTCGTGGTGATGTTCGCGCTCCTGCATGGAGTCCCTACCTTTATTAATGTTGGTAGTATAATTCCACATAACCGGACAGGTTATTCCTGTCCGTCATAAACACCCCCGCCTTCGGTTTTAAAAAGCATCTATATAACAAACCGTTAACTGTTTATTCAAAATTAGTTAGCTGTTTGTCCTGTAAATTAACTACATAATCACTGAAAGCCCCTCTCCCTCTGTAGCGGCAATAAACCTCTGTCAGGTATAATTTGCGCGATTTTGGGAAAGGTCCGTCTGTACGATTGAGCTTCAAAAGAGCGAGATGGTTTCAGTACGAGGCTTTAAAAATTTTTAGCGGATTGGAATAAAGCGAATGATCAAGATCAGAAAGGGTCTAGATCTGCCTATCACAGGTGCACCAGAACAGAAGGTATCCCCTTCAGCTGATGTTAAAACTGTGGCGCTTCTAGGAGCCGATTACGTTGGTCTAAAACCAACAATGATGGTTCGGGAAGGGGATCGAGTAAAACTCGGTCAGGTGATCTTTACTGATAAGAAGAATGATGGCGTTCAATTCACAGCTCCTGGTGCAGGGGTTGTTACTGCGATTAATCGCGGTGAACGTCGAGTGCTACAGTCAGTCGTCATTGAATTGGATTCAGACGAAGACGCAGTTGAGTTTTCTAGTTACGCAGCTTCTGAGCTTGCCTCTTTGGAAGAGTCTCAGGTTCGTGAAAACCTAATTGCTTCAGGGTTGTGGGCTTCTCTAAGAACTCGTCCTTTCGGTAAGGTACCAGCAGTCGATGCGGTACCAAGTTCGATCTTTGTGACTGCGATGGACACCAATCCATTAGCGATGGACCCTAGCGTTGTTCTAAGTGCCGAAAAAGAGGCGTTTGAACAGGGTCTAACCGTTCTGACTCGCATCCAAGCCAACAACGTTTATCTCTGTGCAGCTCCAGGTACAGAGCTACCTTCCGTATCTGGTGTTACAACAGAAACCTTTGAAGGTACTCACCCTGCCGGCAACGTAGGTACACACATTCACTTCCTTGATCCTGTTCACCGTAACAAGCAGGTATGGTACTTGGGTTACCAAGATGTGATCGCGATCGGTAAGTTATTTACAACGGGTCGTTTGAGCACTGAGCGTTACCTATCTTTAGCGGGTCCCCAAGTTGAGGTGCCTACGCTGCTTAAAACACGTGTTGGTGCGTCACTTGATGAGTTGACGGCTGGTCAGCTTAAAGCTGGCGATAACCGTGTGATCAATGGCTCTGTTTGGAATGGTGCTAAAGCGTCTGGTCCAACCGCTTACCTTGCGCGTTACGCCAACCAGGTAAGCGTTCTTCGTGAAGGCACAGAACGTGAATTCATGGGTTGGGTAGCACCAGGCACAGAGAAATTCTCTGTGATGAACATGTTTGTATCTATGTTCAAGCCGGGTAAAAAGTTTGCCTTTACTACAACAACAAACGGTTCAGAACGTGCCATGGTTCCTACTGGTCAGTTTGAACGTTTGATGCCCCTAGATATTCTTCCAACTCAACTGCTTCGTTCACTGGTTGTCGGCGATATCGCTGTTGCTATGGACCTTGGTTGTCTTGAGCTGGAAGAGGAAGATCTGGCGCTCTGTACTTTTGCCTGCCCAGGTAAATATGAGTACGGCGAGATCCTTCGTGACAACCTTTCTCGTATAGAGAAAGAAGCCTAAGGAGGAGAAGATTATGAGCTTACGTGGTTTTTTTGATTCTTTAGAACCTCACTTCCACAAAGGTGGTAAGTACGAGAACTGGTACGCACTCTACGAAGCGGTAGATACCATTTTCTACACGCCAGGTGCCGTGACTAAGACAGCCTCACACGTTCGTGATGCGGTTGACCTAAAACGTATGATGATCCTGGTTTGGATGTGTACCTTCCCTGCGGTATTTGCTGGCCTGTACAATGTTGGCTTCCAAGCAAACAGCGCAATGGAAGTGCTTGGCCTGACCGAAGCGGAAGGCTGGCGGGGTGCTGTAATTTCTGCTCTTGCAGGTTACGACGCAACAAGCGCCTGGGATAACATCCTACATGGTGCCATGTACTGGCTACCCATCTATGCAACGACCTTTATTGTAGGTGGCTTCTGGGAAGTCCTATTTGCAATGAAGCGTGGCCATGAAGTGAACGAAGGTTTCTTCGTAACTTCGATCCTTTTCTCACTGATTCTTCCTCCGACTGTTCCGCTATGGCAGGTCGCACTGGGCATCAGCTTTGGTGTTGTTATCGGTAAAGAGGTGTTCGGTGGTACTGGTAAAAACTTCCTTAACCCAGCACTGACAGGCCGTGCATTCCTATTCTTTGCTTACCCAGCACAGATGTCAGGTGATGCGATCTGGACCGCAGTTGATGGCTTCTCAGGTGCAACACCGCTTGGTCTAGCCGCTGCCGGTGGTATCGAGGGCGTTCTTGCTGCAAACGTGACTTGGATGGATGCTTTCCTAGGCTCGATTCAAGGTTCAGTGGGTGAAACCTCAACATTGGCGATCATGATTGGTGGTGCAGTGTTGCTGTTTGCTCGTGTTGCCGCGTGGCGAATTGTTGCCGGTGTTTTCCTCGGCATGGTTGCGACCACGTTACTGTTCAATGCGATCGGTTCTGAAACCAATCCAATGTTCAGCGTTCCTTTCTACTGGCATCTTGTTATGGGTGGATTCGCGTTCGGTATGTTCTTTATGGCGACCGACCCAGTTTCTGGCTCAATGACGGATAAAGGTAAGTGGGTTTTTGGTGCTCTAATCGGCGTGATGGTTGTTCTTATCCGCGTGGTTAACCCAGCATTCCCAGAAGGTATGATGCTCGCGATCCTATTCGCGAACCTCTTTGCGCCGCTCATCGATAATTTCGTGGTGCAAGCGAACATCAAACGGAGGATCGCACGTAATGTCGGCTAATAACGATACGATTAGCAAAACGGTTACGGTAACCGTTCTGCTATGTGTAATCTGTTCGGTAGTGGTGTCAGCAGCAGCTGTCATCCTTAAACCCAAACAGGTTGCTAACAAAGATCTTGACCGTAAGACAAACATTCTTGCGGCAGCGGGTCTTCTTCAACCAGGCAAATCGGTTGATGAGCTGTTCGCACAGATCACAACCAAAGTTGTTGATATGGAAACAGGCAAGTTCACTGATGCAGTAGACGGTGCTAAGTTCGATATCCAGAAGGCGGCTAAAGACCCTGCGCTATCAAAATCACTGTCGCGTGAAGATGATAAAGCGTCGATCAAGCGTCAGCCTAACTTCATGCCAGTCTACGTTGTAGAAGGCAATAACGGTGCACTGGATAAGATCATCCTGCCTGTTCACGGATACGGTCTTTGGTCAACGCTGTACGGCTTCCTAGCATTGGAAGGTGATCTAAATACAGTGGTCGGTCTAGGCTTCTACTCACACGCAGAGACTCCGGGTCTTGGTGGTGAGGTGGACAACCCAGCTTGGAAAGCGATCTGGCCGGGCAAAAAAGTCTACGCCAATGACATGCAGAAGCCAGAGCTTCAGCTGATCAAAGGTAAGGTTGATTCATCGACAGTTAACGCTGAGTACAAAGTTGACGGCCTTTCAGGTGCAACGTTGACGGGTAACGGTGTCACTAACCTTGTTCAATTCTGGATGGGCAAAAACGGCTACGCTCCGTTCTTGGCTAACCTTCGTGCAGGAGACGCTTAATCATGGCTAAGTCAAAAGAGATCTTGACGACCCCTATCTTTAAGGACAACCCAATTGCACTGCAAATCTTGGGTGTATGTTCTGCACTAGCGGTTACGTCAAACATGGCAACGGCACTGGTTATGTCGTTGGCTGTTATTGTGGTTACCGCATTCTCGAACATGTTCGTGTCGATTATTCGTAACCATATCCCGGGTAACATCCGTATCATCGTTCAGATGACGATCATTGCATCCTTGGTAATCGTTGTTGACCAGTTCCTGAAAGCCTACGCTTACGATATCTCTAAGCAGCTTTCGGTATTCGTTGGTTTGATCATCACTAACTGTATCGTAATGGGTCGTGCAGAAGCCTTCGCGATGAAGAACCCACCACTACCAAGCTTCTTAGATGGTATTGGTAACGGTCTTGGTTACGGCGCTGTATTGATGTTTGTCGGTTTCTTCCGCGAACTCTTTGGTGCAGGTTCACTGTTCGGTATCGAGATTCTTCCGCTAGTCACTAATGGTGGTTGGTACCAGAGCAACGGTCTATTGTTGCTTCCTCCAAGTGCCTTCTTCCTAATCGGTATCTTCATCTGGATCATCCGCTCTTGGGATCCAAAACAAGTTGAGGCGCCAGATTTTGAAATGGCGGCTAACACTAAAGGAGGTTCTCACTAATGGAACAGATGATCAGTCTTGCCGTTAAGGCGATCTTCGTTGAGAACATGGCGCTCGCATTCTTCTTGGGAATGTGTACCTTCTTGGCGATCTCTAAGAAGGTTCAAACAGCCTTTGGTTTAGGTGTAGCCGTTATCGTTGTATTGGCGATTACGACTCCAGTAAACAACCTGATCTTCAACCTATTGCTTCGTGAAGGGGCATTGGCTTGGGCGGGTTACCCAGAAGTTGACCTTAGCTTCCTAGGTTACATCTCTTACATCGGCGTTATCGCTGCGATCGTTCAGATCCTAGAGATGTTCCTAGATAAATTCGTTCCAGCGCTTTACAACGCGTTGGGTGTCTTCCTACCACTGATCACAGTTAACTGTGCAATCATGGGTGCTGCGCTGTTCATGGTTGAGCGTGACTACACCTTTGGTGAGAGTGTTGTTTACGGCACGAGCGCAGGTATCGGTTGGGCACTTGCGATCACAGCCTTGGCTGGTATTCGTGAGAAGCTGAAGTACTCAGATGTACCAGAGGGTCTACGTGGTCTAGGTATCACCTTCATCACTGTAGGTCTGATGTCACTGGGCTTCATGTCGTTCTCTGGCGTACAGCTGTAAGTGGTCTTCTAGGAGAGGAATGAATTAGCTATGAATGCAGAAATCATCCTAGGCGTGGTGATGTTTACAGTCGTGGTATTAGCACTGGTTGCTATTATCTTGGCTGCCCGCGCTAAGCTGGTTAGCTCCGGCAACGTAACAATTGAAATTAACGGTGATCCTGAAAAGAGCATCACTGTTCCTGCAGGTGGTAAATTGCTGCAGACTCTAGCAGACAAGGGTGTATTCCTTGCCTCTGCTTGTGGTGGTGGCGGTACTTGTGCCCAGTGTAAGTGTGAAGTTCATGAAGGTGGCGGTTCCATGCTACCTACAGAAGAGTCACACTTCACAATGCGTGAAGCAAAAGAGGGCTGGCGTCTAAGCTGTCAGGTGCCTGTTAAACAGGATATGAAGATTCATGTTGAAGATGATGTCTTCGGCGTTAAGAAGTGGACCTGTACGGTTGACTCTAACCCGAACGTTGCTACCTTCATCAAAGAGCTGACGTTGCGTCTGCCTGAAGGCGAGAACGTCGACTTCCGCGCAGGGGGTTACGTTCAGCTAGAGTGTCCACCACACACCGTAAACTACAAAGACTTCGCAATCGAGGAAGAGTATCACCCAGATTGGGATAAGTTCGATATTTGGCGTTACGTCTCTAAAGTCGACGAGACAACGATTCGTGCTTACTCGATGGCGAACTACCCTGAAGAGCGCGGTGTGGTTAAGTTCAATATCCGTATTGCAACGCCACCTCCAGGTCGTGACGATGTGCCACCAGGCATCATGTCATCGTACGTATTTAGCCTGAAACCAGGTGATACTATTGATGTTTACGGACCATTCGGTGAGTTCTTCGCTCGCGAGACTGACAATGAGATGGTCTTCATCGGCGGTGGTGCAGGTATGGCACCAATGCGCTCACACATCTTCGATCAGCTTAAGCGTCTAAACTCTAAGCGTAAGATCTCTTTCTGGTACGGTGCACGCTCTGTTCGTGAAGCCTTCTACACAGAAGAGTTCGATAAGTTGGCTGAAGAGAATGAGAACTTCGAATGGCATCTAGCACTGTCTGATCCACTTCCAGAAGATAACTGGGAAGGTCTGACTGGCTTCATCCATAACGTCCTTCTAGAGAACTACTTGAAGGATCACGAAGCACCAGAAGATTGTGAGTACTACATGTGTGGACCACCCATGATGAACGCAGCGGTGATCGACATGCTACTCAACCTAGGTGTTGAACGTGAGAACATCATGCTTGACGACTTCGGTGGCTAATTGATGATCTCAGGTTTTCAAAGCCTTATTAAATGGCCGGTAGCTATGCTACTGGCCGTTTTTGTTCTGACGGGCTGTAACTTTTTTGAAAATGAGAAGGTGGTTGGCATTGATGGTCAAACCATGGGCACTACCTTCAGTATGCGTTGGGTTGATCTTAACGAAGATCGTATCACTGATATTCGCAATCGTGCCGGTAAGGTTCTAGCAACCGTTAATCAGCAGATGTCTACCTACATTCCTAATAGTGAACTCTCGACCTTTAACAAGCTTCCTGCAGGCAGTGAGATGGAAGTCTCAGACGCGCTGGCAGCGGTTGTCGAGCAGTCATTGACGATCAGTGAGCGATCCGGCGGGGCGTTTGATGTCACTGTGGGACCTTTGGTTAACCTTTGGGGCTTTGGGCCCAATGGCCGTATCGAAAAGGCACCCACCGAGGCAGAGATCGCTTCGTTAAAGGATCGCATTGGTTACCAAAAAGTCGAGGTTTTAAAAGACCCCTCTCGTCTGCGAAAATTAGGACAGCAGCATGTTGATCTCTCTGCCATCGCTAAAGGCTACGGCGTTGATCAACTGGCTGAGATTCTCGAAGCCGAAGGTATTCATAACTATCTGGTTGAGATCGGCGGTGAGCTTCGCGCTAAAGGTTTGAAGCCTGATGGTTCGCATTGGCGCATTGCCATTGAGTCACCGGCATCAATGGAGCGCAGTATCGGACGAATCATTAATGTTAAGGATACTGCGATTGCTACATCCGGTGATTACCGAAACTACTTTGAGGAAGAGGGTGTCCGTTTTTCGCACACCATCAATCCAGAGACAGGAAAACCGATCACCCACCGCCTAGCATCAGTGACCGTACTGACATCGACCTGTGCTGAAGCAGATGCCATAGCGACGACCCTGATGGTGATGGGCGAAACTAAAGGGTTTGAGTTCGCCAAAGAAGAGGGCATTGCAGCCTACTTCTTATATAAGTCAGAGCAGGGTGATACATTTATCGAACAGGCGACAGCAGAGTTTGAAGCCTTTGTTCAAGAAGGGGAGTGAGCCATGGAAATTATGGTGATTACATTTATTGTTCTACTGGTTGTCATCGTTGGTATGTCAGTAGGCGTTATCTTCTCGAATAAGCCAATTAAGGGCTCTTGTGGTGGCATGAGTGCACTTGGCATGGATACCGTTTGTGATATCTGTGGCGGCCGCCCTGAAGATTGTGATGGCGAGCAAGACGCAGTGCAAAAGAAAGAGATTAAAAAAGACGATCTCTCTTACGAAGTTAAGTAGATCGATCGACGATAACGACAAGGAAAGTTGAGGTACTAAATGGCAGCCTACGAATACGATGTAGTGGTAATTGGCTCGGGTCCTGCGGGTGAAGGTGCTGCAATGAATGCAGCTAAAAAAGGTCGCCGTGTTGCGGTGATCGAAGAGCAGTCCACGGTCGGTGGTAACTGTACTCATAAAGGTACCATCCCTTCTAAAGCGCTGCGTCACTCCGTTAAACAGATCATTGAGTTCAACACCAACCCAATGTTCCGTGATATCGGTGAGCCACGTTGGTTCTCATTTCCTAAAGTGTTAAGCCGTGCCGAAAAGGTGATCTCAAACCAGGTTATGCTGCGCACTAACTTCTACGCGCGCAATCGTGTTGATCTCTTCTTTGGTGAAGCCAAATTGTTGTCAAACAATGAAGTCAGTATTGTGGGTAATAACGGCAGCGCTGATACACTCAAAGCTAAAAACATCATCATCGCAACGGGTTCTAGCCCATACTGCCCGCCGGATGTTGATTTTACCCACCCTCGTATCTACAACTCAGACACTGTGCTTAAACTCTGCCATACACCACGTAATATGGTGATCTACGGTGCCGGTGTTATCGGCTGTGAATACGCCTCTATCTTCAGTGGGTTAGGGGTAAAAGTGGATCTGATCGACAATCGCGATCGTCTTCTATCCTTCCTAGATGGCGAGATCTCTGATGCGTTGAGTTACCACTTACGCAACAACGGCGTCATGATTCGTCACAACGAAGAGTATGACAAGATTGAAGGGACTGAAAACGGTGTGGTCATCACCATGAAGTCAGGGAAGGTGCTTCGTACAGATGCTTTCCTATGGTGTAACGGTCGTACCGGCAATACCGCACAACTTGATCTAGATAAGGTCGGGTTGAAAGCGAATGGTCGTGGTCAGTTGGATGTTGATGATCACTACCGTACTGAAGTCGATGGTATCTACGCTGTGGGTGACGTGATCGGCTGGCCTGGATTGGCATCAGCAGCGCTTGATCAAGGGCGTGCCGCTTCAGAAGATATGTTGGATGCCGATGATTTCCGTTTTGTTAGTGAAGTGCCTTCAGGTATCTACACCATTCCAGAGATCAGCTCGATCGGTAAAACCGAAGAGGAGCTGACCTCTGCAGCGGTACCTTACGAAGTGGGCCAAGCCTTCTTCAAAGATACTGCACGTGCTCAGATTTCCGGTGAACCCGTCGGTATGCTGAAAATCTTGTTCCATCGCGAAACTCTGGAGATTCTGGGTATCCACTGTTTTGGTGACCAAGCATCCGAGATCATCCACATCGGCCAAGCGATCATGGCACAAGAGGGTGAAGCGAATACTGTGAAGTACTTTGTAAACACCACCTTCAACTACCCAACCATGGCTGAAGCCTACCGTGTTGCTGCTCTAGCGGGTCTTAATCGTCTAGAGAGTAAATAATCCTTTTACTGATCATTATGAGCGCCTTAGGGCGCTCTTTTTGTTTAAGCCAAAGATCTATAACGGTATAACCAAATTAGCTACAATGGTTCATTACTTCACCGAATGGGTTTGAACCGTGAGCGAGCTGACACCACTGCATGAGTTAAGGTCTAAAATCGAAGAGATCATCGTCGGACAAGAGTCTGTGATCGATCGTCTTCTTATTGCGTTACTCAGTGGCGGGCACGTGCTCCTTGAAGGCCCACCGGGGCTGGCTAAGACAACTCTGGTTCATTCGCTTGCCGCGGGAATGAATGCCCGTTTTCAGCGTGTTCAATTTACACCGGATTTAATGCCGGCGGATTTGACCGGCAGTGAAGTGTTCGATGCCAATAGTGGCAGCTTCCGTTTTATCGAAGGACCTCTGTTTCATGAGGTGTTACTGGCTGATGAGATCAACCGTGCGCCACCTAAGGTGCAATCTGCACTGTTGGAAGCCATGGCTGAGCATCAAATAACAGTGGCCGGTAAAACCTATTCTCTGCCTCCTGTCTTTATGGTGTTGGCGACTCAAAACCCGCTAGAGCAGTCGGGAACCTACCCTCTGCCTGAAGCTCAACTGGATCGTTTCTTATTCAAGATCGTACTGGACTATCCAAGCATCGATGAAGAGATCGAAATCACTCGTCGTGCGCGTGCTGCCCAAGAGGGACACGTCGAGGCCGACATGCAGGCCCTACTGACACCCAGTGAACTTCTTGCCTTAAGAGAGACGTTAAACCATGTCTATATTGAAGAGCGGGTAGAGCGGTTTGCGATAGAGTTGGTCTCTGCCACTCGTCGATTAAATCAATACATCCCAGAGTGGGGTGGTTATGTGAAAGCGGGTGCTTCACCTCGCGCGTCGATTGCACTGATTCAGGCAGCGACCGCAAGAGCACTTCTAAATCAGCGTGATTTTGTGCTTCCTGAAGATATTTATGCGCTTGCCGTTGATGTACTTCGTCATCGCTTGGTACTCAGCTTCTCTGCTAAAGCGGACGGGGTAACCGAAGAATCAGTGATTCATCGTCTTTTAGAGACGCTCCCGGCGGTCTAACAGGTCTGTTGTGAACAGCTTAGTTGACCAACCACTTCTAGGTCCTGATGAGATAGCGCAACTGATTGCCTCTGGTGCTGTCTTGGCTTCACAGGTAGCGGGTCAGATTAATCAACGTCTAAACAGTGGTTCTAATAAAGCAGCTTTATTGGGCAGTGGAACTGAATTTGATGATCTGCGCGTTTTTCAGTTTGGGGATGACCCTAGAAAGATCGATTGGCGTGCTTCTGCTCGATCTCAAGAGAGGTTAGTTAGATCATACCGCAGTGAATTTCAGCAACCTCTTCAGTTGGTCGTTGATCGCAATTCAACCATGCGGTTTGGCACAAAGAAGCGTCTGAAAGTCACTCAAGCTGCTAGATTGTCACTCTGGTTAGCAGGTATTTACCATCAGCAAGATTATGCACTGGGTGCTTTTTTATTAGAGCAGAATTCCAGTGTGTTTAACTCTAGGGTGGGGGACGACTGGCTCAACCTTCTCAGTGAGGCTTTGGTCTCGCCTGCACCGCCTTCGCAGAATTCAGCGATTAACTGGGGTGCTGTATTCACCCAGCTTCTAACTGAGTCTCCTACCGGTGCTAAAGTCATTTTGATTTCAGACTTTAGTTCTTTGAACTCAGAACACCGGGCGCTTTTAACTGAACTATCAGAAAAGAGATCATTGAGCGCGTTCCTCATTTCAGACCCCATGGAGAGAGATCCTAATGCGCTAATAGGTCGTGATTTGATCTGGGGTCCTAAGAGGTTCTGTGTCGATGGCCAAGAGTCCATCGCTCGTATTCATCAAGCCTACTTGAATCGGTTGTTAGAGATTCAGGATCTAATGTCACAATCAGGCATCCCACTGATTGAGGTCTGTAGTTCGCTCGATCAGTTTACCCTGAGCCTGTTAGGTGGTGAGTATCATGAATGAAGCACCGTTAAGGCTGTTCGATATTTTGCCAATGGTTGACCACTCATCCAATCTGGCACTGACGGCTATACTCTCTCTGACAGTACTATTTACCCTATTTATTGCAATTTGGTACCGCTTTTTTACACCGCTGGCAAAGTTGCAGCGCGCACTATCAAATCAGTCAATGACGCCGCGTCAGGGCTGTCATCAATTAGCGGGAATCATGGTCATTGACACTGCCTTACTACAGGAACTGAACAGGTTGCGGTTTCAACCTGTTGAACCGACACTTGATGAAGTTCAAACATTGATCAAGAGGGCGCGACATGTTCTCTGATTGGGGAATGTTACAACCTCTTTGGTTGTTACTAACGCCTCTGATTTTGATTCTCTTTTGGCGTCGAAGAGACTCTGATGCGCCTTGGCCAGACCTACTGCAAAGAGAGAGAGTTCGTTACCCTCTTTATGGCGAACTGACTAATGAACAGCCGGAAGCATCGCAATACCAGCCTCGTCGTGAACGGCTATTGTTGATGTCGATGACATTATTCGTATTGGCTTTGGCGCAACCCGTTGTCTACCGTGACACCATTGAGCTACCAGATCAGAAAGATCCTGTAGACCTAGTGCTATTGGTGGATACTAACATCACGATGGTGCTGAAAGACTATTTTGACGGTCAACAGTCGATTGAAAGAATGAGCCTTACCAAAGAGCTCTTATCAGAGTTCGTTAATGGCTTTCAGGGTAATCGTATTGGCCTAAGTATTATGGGTAACCCTCCCTATCATTGGTTGCCGTTTACCGATGATCGAGACGCCGTGACACAAGCCATTGCTCGTATTAGGGTGACACTCGGCGGGCGTTTAAGCGACATGTCGGCGTCACTCAAGCTGGTCAGTGACAACTATCCAACGGATCTTAATCCTGTCGTTGTGATGGTGACCGACAGCGGTATGCAGTTGGGTGAAACCTCTCCACAAGCTGCTGCGAAAGCCCTAGCTGATGCCGGCTATACTCTCTATGTCATTGCGATAGGCTCGACTGAGCTCTCTCAGGAACAGAAAGCGCGTGCCGGATTTGTCTATGATCCCGTGGACCTCGCTCTGTTGGATGAAGTGGCTAAAGCGGGCGCCGGCAAGATGTTTCACGCTCTGAACATCGATGCTTTTGAAGAGGCTCTGCAAACCATTTCACGTGAGCAGACGACTCAGAATCGATCGATTAATACATTGCCCTTGGTGGAGCCGCTCTACCCCTGGTTTATTCTGTCTGGACTCACGCTGCTGATACTGATCTTTGTTAGGAGGAGCGTCTGATGGTTTATTGGCGCGAACCTCTTCTGCTATGGCTAATGCTATTGCCATTGGCGATTCTCGTTATCTCTACTGTTAGAGAAAAAAGGAGACTGACACAGCTGGTCGATGATGAGCTGCTCCCTTGGGTTCAGCCACCCAGTCGCTCTGGACAGGAGGGGTTAAAGCCGCTCTTATTGTCATCGGTTTGGGCGCTTTTGATCCTCTCATTAGCGGGACCTAGAACCCCCCAATTCATACCAAATGATCTTACATCAGCGCAGGATCGAGTCATTATCCTGTTGGATTATTCAGACTCCATGCGAGCGATAGATGCGCGAGGTATTCAGGGTGTGGTGCCTCGCATAACTGCAGCCACCGAGCTGGCAAACTCTTGGCTGGACCCTGATGTACAGATCGTTGAGACAGGTCTATTAGCTTTTTCTGGCAGTGCACACTGGCTATTAAAACCGACCATGGACAGTCATCTAATCCAACATTTTCTAGCTCAAGGTGATGAGTTTTATCTGCCCACTCTTGGGAGTAACCTAGTTGAGGCATTGTCGGCCATTCGGTCTCTGCCAAGGGGGCCTGATACAAAAAGCCATATAGTGCTTTTAACGGATGGAGATGTGCCTCTGGAAAACAGCGAGAGCATAGAGTCCGCTCTAGTATCGCTGCATGCCTCTATGCCGATGACACTGAATCTAATCGGGTTGGGCGGTGGAGAGCCTACTCAAGTACCCGGTCACCCTTCGGCAAACACTCAAATGAACATCACCTTTCTTAAATCGCTGGCGTCACTGCATCCTGATTTAAGCTACAGGACACCGGAATCCTTGTTAGGGCAGCCCTTGCTAAAGTGGCTCAATATTGAGTCTAGGCGTATCACTCCAGAGAACTACGCCCGAGTTGTCTGGTCTGAGTGGTTTTCGATACCGCTATTGATAGCACTTCTGCTCATAGTCGTTCTCATTCATCGTTCACCAACGAGGTGGTCGAATGGTTAGTCTAAAACGAGCTGCGCTATTCGGTTATGGCTTACTTTTGCTGTTAGTGATGCTGACCTATTGGGTGGTTCCGCAGTTTATTGAACCTTCGAAATATGAATCACAGTTTCAGCAAGCAGAAGCCTGCTATCGTCAGCAAGATTGGGAGTGCGCGCAGCTCAATTTTGCGTCGGCTGTCTGGTCCTCTGAATCGAATATTGATCGTGGGATTGCACTGTTTAACCTGGCGAATACTCACTTCTACCGAGGCGAATACACACAAGCTAAGTTGCTCTACCAAGAGGCAGAAGAGTTTGGGGTGGATGCGAAAAAAATAGCGGTGAACCTAGCCTTTGCGCGTTCACTCGAAGCATCAATGAAGCAGCTGTTATTGGATATTCAAAAGAGTGCCGATAAAGCCGATTGGCATAACGCTTCAGGTAACCTACCGATCGACCTTTTGGATCAGGTGGCCGAAGGTGTCTACCTTGGTGTCAGTCAGGAGCTTCCGGAAAATATACTTAACCTATCGGCCGATCAGGTCAAACCCCTGTTAATGGCCTCCATCGATCAGCATTTAGGCAGGCAGAGCGAGCTGGAGTACCAGCCACGCTGGATCAGAACTGAATCGACCGACTCCGGAACGACTGCAGAGTTATTGAGTCGTGTGATGCGCCTTGAGTTAGATTTACCTAATAGCATCTATCCAACTCCTATCAAAGTGGAGGGGGAACGGCCGTGGTAAAACTGTTATTGATGCTCGTCTTCAGCATCGGGCAGCTTCATGCGGCCAGCTTGTCTATCCTGCCTGAAAAAGCTCAGATCGAGCAGGGCCGCTCTGTGATAGTCAATATCCTCTATGTTGGCCCCACCTCGCCAGATGAGTTGAATGTTAAGCGTTGGCAAACTCAGGTGTTTACAGAAAAAGGTTATCGTAAAGAGAGAGAATTGCCCGATGGGCAGGTAGAAGTAAAGCAGCGCCTTACACTCTTTCCAAGACAATCAGGTCTGCTAACCTTGGGCCCCCTAGCATTGGGTGGGGCTAAATCGCAGCGTTTTAATCTGATGGTGACACCTGCGGTGGTTAATAATGTAGACATTACACCTATCTGGGACACACTGCCGGAACAGATCTGGCAAGGCGAATCCATTGAGAGTTGTGTGAGTATGCCGTTATCTGAGCAACGCAACCGTATTAAGATTGAGTCGCTGGAAATTCCGGGAATCTCTACAGTGCAGACACTATCCAGAACAGGTTTATTTGAGGAGCAGCTCATCGCAAAACGGTGTTGGCGCTTCTCTGCCCAACAGTCTGGAAATTACCTCATTGAGTTACCACCCATTATCCAACGAGGGCGTGGCCGGTGGACTTTCTATCTACCAGCTCAGGTTATTGAAGTCTTACCTCTGCCAAGCTATCTGCCAAACAGCATCAGTATCGGCAAGCCGAATATTGAGGTACAGCAGGGTGAGCTTGGTTGGCGAATCAGTGTCCAGGTGGTTGCAGGGTCTTCGGCGCAAACCTTATGGGGTGTAAGAAGTGCGCTAGCCAGAGCGATGGCTATTTCTACAGATCAAATCATAGATTCTGAGGGTGAATTTTTTGTCCCCTATAAGCGCTGGTCGTTTGGCCAGATTGTCACAGTAAAACTCCCTTTTTTTAATACACTAACGGGGCGATTAGACACAGTTGATCTGCTGCTTAAAGCGCCCTGGAAATTACCAATGACCGCCATTGTGCTCTTATCGTTAGTCGCTGTCGCTATCCTCATTAAAGTGACTCTTTTAGCGGGAGCATTTAGGCAAAGAAGAGCGAGAGTGCAGGCGTTTAAACGTGCGATCTACTCAGCAACGACGGCTGATCAGCTTAGATCACTCGTGTTAGCCTGTGGTTGTGCTGGGGCAGAGCGTAGCGAGCGTTATAAAACCCTTCAACACTGGGCCGATGCGCAAGGTGATCAAGAGGCGACTTGGCTAGCTCACAGCATTAACCAATTGGCTTTTTCTAAAAGCGATCAAGCGCCTCTTGAAGAGATAAAACGAGCATTGATCAATCGATTAACTCTTTAGGTTTACCAATTGATCGCTCTTTTTAGAGTTCGCCTTTGATGACAATGTCATCTTTTGAAACGGAGGCAATGTCACGATGCCCCATAAAGGCCATGGTCAATTCTGCCTCTTCATGGAAAATCTCTAACATCCTTGTCACACCGGCTTTACCCATAGCACCAAGGCCATAGACCATAGGACGGCCGACCAACACGCCTTTAGCACCCAGTGCGCGAGCACGAATCACATCTTGGCCAGAGCGGATGCCACCATCCATCCAGACCTCGATCTGATCACCAACAGCATCAACAATCTCTGGGAGAACACTGATCGATGAGCGAGCACCATCTAACTGACGGCCACCGTGGTTTGAGACGACAATGGCGTCGGCACCTAGCTCGATACATTTCTTCGCATCCTCAGCTTCTAGAATGCCTTTGATGATCAAAGGGCCATCCCAAAGTTCACGGAAGAACTTCA
This sequence comes from Marinobacterium sp. xm-a-152, assembly GCF_013282965.1. Taxonomy (NCBI): domain Bacteria; kingdom Pseudomonadati; phylum Pseudomonadota; class Gammaproteobacteria; order Oceanospirillales; family Oceanospirillaceae; genus Marinobacterium; species Marinobacterium sp. xm-a-152. The sequence goes on from NZ_WBYI01000009.1 coordinate 72,438, forward strand.
AGTCGTCCCAATCTAGGTTGGGATCAAAGGATCCAGCGGTCCATTTCATTAGATCGTTCATGTCATCAACGCCGGTCGCACAGCCTTGGATGTTGCCAAACTCACGATTTTTAGTCCCCAACATGCCGAATGCCCAGCGTGGACGACGTGAAATATCTAAAATGTTAGGGATAGTCAGGCGGGGAGGTGCGGTCATACCGTTGCGGTGGTCTGCGTGGCGCTTACCTATCATCTGCAGATCCAGTGTAACAACCAGAGCGGAGCAGCCTGCAGCTTTGGCACGTTCGATCAGCTTCTTAGTGAATTCACGATCTTTCTGAACGTAGAGCTGGAACCAGAAAGGTTTGGTGGTTGCTTCGGCTACCTTCTCAATGGAACAGATACTCATGGTAGACAGAGTAAAAGGAACGCCAAAGGCCTCTGCAGCTTGCGCTGCTTTGATCTCACCATCGGCGTGTTGCATACCCAAAAGACCAACAGGTGCCATGGCTACCGGCATGGTGACGTCCTGTCCTACCATTTGAGTCGCTAAGGTCCGGGGTGCAAGATCGCGCGCCACGCGCTGACGAAACAGAATCTTGTTAAAGTCAGAGTCATTCATTGCCAGCGTCTGTTGCGTCCATGATCCAGACTCACAGTAGCCTTGGAACATTTTAGGGACACGTTTGTGGTAAAGACGACGTAGGTCAGATAGTTCGCAAATGATACTCATTGATGGGCTCCTTAACTTTTTTTGCACTCTATCCTGTTGCAGCGTACTCTTGCAGAAAATAAACACCACTTGTCAGACCAGTTATGTCGATCACTTCTTCTCTGTTATCGCTATTGATGGATACCACTCGAGCAGGCGAAACCCTTCCGTCTGAGTCAAGGTTGGCCGCTCACTTTTCAGTATCACGAAGTGCGATCAGGGAGGCTATGTCAGAGTTGCTTGCCGCCGGTCTGCTCATTAAACAGCAGGGACGTCTTACTCGTCTGGTTAACCCCTTAGAGAGTGTGGTTCTTAATTTACCGGTGAAAGCGGAGCCGACATTGAATGACGTTAGGGATGTGCTTGAGTTAAGAGCTTTTATTGAATCTGTGGCCGCTGGATGTTGTGCTGAAAACGCTTCGAAAAAGCAGATTGCAATCATTCGATCTGAGTTCGAGAAGATGCAGCTGCGGAGTCAAAAGAACACGACATTGATTCGTGCAAAAGCGGATCTTCAGTTTCATATGCTGATCGCTAAATACAGCCACAACCTCGTAGTCGCTAGTTTAAGCGAGCTCTTCTACAACCGTTATTTTTCTTCTATTTACAAGGCTTTAGATCTAACACTTAAACGATATGGGCGATATCCTGAGAGGATTAATCCACAGCATCAGCAGATATTCTCGGCTCTTGAACAAGGGGATCGGTTAGCCGCGCAGGAGGCGGCAAGAGAGCATGTGCTTTACACACGCTCTTTGTTAGCGTTCGCCCGTCAATAGACAATTCTTTTATTCCATACTGTTAAGCTTTCTTGTGAACTTTATGAACAAAATGCTGTTTATAAAATTAATAATCCTTATCGCCACAAGCTTTTTCTTAAGAGTGGATTTTTTTAAATTCCCGTTAACTGTTCATCAAACTGCGATGTCAGTGTTCATAACAAGGAGAAGAAAATGAAACTAGCAAAAATTAAATTTCTAGCAGCAGGCGTTGCAATGAGCGTTGCCTCTTCTGCAATGGCGGCTGAGTGTATTGCACCTGCTAACCCAGGCGGTGGTTGGGACTTCACTTGTCGTCAAATCGGCAAAATCATGCATGACATCGGTGCCGTTAAAGATCCCGTTCAAGTCACTAACATGGCCGGTGCAGGCGGTGGTCTAGCGTACGCGCACGTGGTTAACGAGCGTAACGACGACGGTGATCTTATTGTTGCTGCTTCAACAGCTACTGCAACGCGTCTAGCTCAAAACGCTTACTCAGGTATGACGTCTGATCAGGTTCGTTTCCTAGGTGCTATCGGTGCTGACCCTGGCGTTATCGTGGTTGCTAAAGACTCGCCATACCAGACTCTGAATGAGCTTCTTGATGATGTTATTGCGAACCCAGGTAAGCACGCATTTGCCGGTGGATCAGCTGCAGGCGGTTACGATCACCTTAAAGTCCTAATGGCATTGAAACGTAAAGGTTTCACGGATATCCGTAAGGTTAAGTACATTGCTGTTGATGGTGACGCTGATGCGATCACTCAGACAGTTGGTGGCTTTACGTCAGCAATGACAGGTGACATCTCAGGTGTTGTAAGCTTCATCAAAAACGGCGACGTTCGCGTACTGGCTTCATTCACTGACGAGCGTATCGAAATTCCAGGTCTAGATGCTGTGATTCCAACGGCTAAAGAGCAGGGTATCGATGTTGTCGCGGTTAACTGGCGTGGTCTGTACACTCCAAAAGGTGCGTCTGAAGCTTCTTACAAGCAGTGGTCTGATGCGCTAGCTCAGGTTGCAGCCTCTAAAGAGTGGGCGGACGCTATGGAAGCAAACGGTCTTGTTAAGTTCACGAAAGTGGGCCCAGACTTCCAGAACTACCTAAACGGTGTGATGCAGGAAGTACAAGATATGTCTAAAGAGCTTGGTGTAATCAAGTAATGACAGATCGCATAACGGGGTTGATCGTCGTTGTGCTGGCGCTCGCGTATTTCGCGGGCGCCACTCAACTGCAAGAGCCTTTTTTCTCTGATCCTCTCGGCCCAAAAGCCTTCCCGATGATGATTGCGTCGGTAGCGGTAATCTGTGGTCTTGTGATGATCATGAAACCGGATCAAGAGCCAGAGTGGCCAGGTTTAACAACCTTTATGCACATTGGCTTTGCAGTTGTAGCGCTGGTTTTCTATGCCTACACACTTAAACCGCTGGGTTTCTTAGTTTCAACCGCGATAGCCGGTACCGCTGTATCCTATCTGATTGAAGCTAGAGCAAAAAATGCTGTGGTGACTGGAGTGCTTTTCTCAGGAGCGCTGTTCCTGATCTTTAAGTTCATCTTCGGTTTAAGTCTTTTCGCGCTACCGCGCTGGTTGATGGGGTAGGGTATGGATATCTTTGCAAATTTGGCCATTGGTTTTGATGTGGCGCTCTCGCCATTTACCCTGGCCCTTGCTATAGCAGGCTGTATCCTTGGAACGATGATCGGCTCTCTGCCGGGTCTAGGTCCATCGAACGGTGTTGCGATACTAATTCCTTTAACATTCTCATTTGGTCTAGATGCAACTCAGGCACTGGTGTTAATGACGAGTGTTTACTACGGCGCCATGTACGGCGGTCGTATCTCTTCGATTCTTCTGAATATCCCGGGTGATGAGCCGGCTATGATGACCTGTCTTGATGGGTATCCAATGGCCAAAGCAGGTCGCGCCGGAGATGCGTTGGTACTCTCAGGTGTCGCTTCGTTTGTCGGTGCACTGTTGGCGACCATTGGTTTAATGCTGCTTGCGCCGTTGTTGGCTCGTGTGGCTTACCAGTTCGGCCCGGCCGAGTACTTTGCGCTCTACATGCTGGCCTTTGCCACCTTAGGTGGTATCGGTTCTAACAACCAGGCTAAGGCAGCATTAGCCGTCTGTATCGGTCTGGGAATCGCGACTATTGGTGTGGATGCTTCAACGGGTATGACTCGCTTTACCGGCGATAACATGCACCTGTTTGATGGTATCGACTTCTTGGTAGCCATCGTTGGTCTTTTTGCGGTCTCTGAAGTACTGGTGTTTATTGAGTCACACGGTAAAGACTCTGCCATAGGCGTGAAACTAGAGAAAGTACGTATTCCTTGGGCTGACATTGCTCGCACTAAATGGACCATGCTAAAGGCAACAGTGATCGGCTTTATTGCAGGTCTATTGCCGGGTGCAGGTGCTTCCTTGGGTAGTTTCTTGGCGTATATGCAAGAGAAGTCATCGGTACGTGACAACTCGCAGTTCGGTAAAGGTGATCCACGTGGTATCGCTGCACCAGAGGCCGGTAACAATGCGGCGGCAGGGGGTGCGTTAGTACCTATGTTGACGCTAGGTGTTCCGGGTTCAGGTACAACAGCCGTTCTGCTAGCACTGTTGATGACGTTGAATATCACCCCAGGTCCCACGTTGTTTAACGATCGACCTGAGGTGGTTTGGGGTTTGATCGCCTCACTACTGATTGCCAACGTTGTACTGTTGGTGCTTAACGTCCCAATGGTGAAGATGTTCAGCCGAGTGCTACAGGTATCCCCTGCGATTCTGCTGCCAGGTGTGACCCTGGTTGCCTTTGTCGGTATCTACTCACTGACCGGTAGCTACTTCGATCTACTATTGATGATTGGCTTTGGTGTGCTGGGTTACCTGCTTCGCAAGATGGACATTCCTTCAGTACCGGTGATTCTGGGTATCCTGTTGGGTGGTCACATGGAAGTGAACCTGCGCCGTGCGATGGTGCTTTCTGATGGTGACTGGACCTATCTGTTCAGCAGTAACATCTCAGTCGGTCTATGGATTGCTGCTGTTCTTGGCTTCCTAGCGCCGTTCATCTTCCGTGGCAAATTGAAACCACCTACGCAGAGTAGCTAACCACGACAGGTTGGTAGATGCTCTAATAAAAAACGCTGATAAGACTCAGCGTTTTTTTGTTTATAGCCCTTTGTAGCGCCGTTCAGGTCGGCCGACCGTGCCATAGTTAATATCGGCATTGAGTCGCTCTTGTCCCACTAGATATTCCAAATAGCGTCTCGCGGTGGTGCGGCTAGAGCCAATGCGCTCGCCTACCTGTTCTGCACTTAAAGAGTCATGACTCTCCCTGAACACCGCAACGATTTTATCCAGTGTAATCTGGTCGATCCCCTTGGGTAGAGCTTCAAGTTTAAGGCTGCTGTTTTTGCTCTCTCTGTGACGCGAGAGCAGTTGATCAACATCTTGCTGAGACAGCTCGTTAGCTTGATTGGTAAGGGTGGTTTTATGTGATCTGTACTGGTTTAAGGCGCCAGAGAGTCGATCAAAAACTAAGGGTTTCAGAACATAGTCAAACACACCCAGGCGCAGAGCCTCGGATAGGCTATCGACCTCTTTAGCGGCTGTAATCATGATGACGTCGGTTTGTGAGTCCCCTGAACGCAGGGTTTTAAGAAGATCTAAACCGCTTCCGTCAGGGAAGTGGATGTCTAACAGCACAAGATCCGGCTGGAAAACGTCGAGCATATCTTGTGCGTCTCGGGTTGAGTGGCTAATGCCTATGACGTCAAAGCCATCGATGCGCTCCACAAAACGTCGTTGAATTTCAGCAATCTGTGGATCATCTTCAGCGATCAGTATTTTCAATGTATCAGACATCCTTGCCACTCCTTGGTAGATAGAGGGTAAAACGGCTTCCGCCTGAGTGTGAGGCCTCAACAGTAATGTGGCCACCTAGGGCCTCTATGGTCTCTTGCACTAAAAATAGTCCTATGCCGCGACCTTCGCCTTTGCTGCTGACGCCTGAGGTAAATAGGTTGTTGATCTTGTTGGGATCAATACCCTCACCGTCATCTTCGACCTCAATAATGATATCCGAGCCCATATCGGTCATTGATAGACGTACCTCTTCGGAGTGGGCCGAAAGTGAGGCATCAAAAGCGTTATCAATGAGGTTGCCGATTAACGTCACCATCTGCTGTGATTCAATATGAGACGGAAGTTGGTGAAGCTGTGAACCCTCATCAATCTCAAGTGTCAGCCCTAGTTCATTCGCGCGATTGAATTTTCCGAGTATACAGCCTGCTACGACCGGATCTGCCACCGACTCTTTTAGCCAGGTTAATAGCTCCTGGTGCTCCTTAGTCTCCTGCCCAATAAGATCGAGCGCTTCCTGCTTGGCATCTAAGCTGATAAGACCTGCAATGGTGTGCAGTTTATTGGCGTATTCATGTGCTTGTGAACGAAGTGCTTCAGCATACTGGCGAATGCGGGTTAGCTTTCGGCTCACCTCCGTCAACTCATCTTTCGGGCGGAAGCTGGCAACCACACCCACCACCTGGTCCTCTTTAACGATGGGTAATCGGTTAATGATCAGCTGTCGGCCGTTGACGAGAGTCTCTCGGTCGTACTCGGCTTCACCGGTCTCAAGCAGCATGGGCATTCTTGAATCGGGAAGCACCTCACTGAGTGGGCGTCCTGAAACATCTTGATCATCAATCCCCAGTGTTCTCAAGGCTGCTCGGTTAAAGGTGGTGATTTCACCTTTTGAGTTAATGGAGATGATCCCTTCTCGAACCGACTCTAGCGTGGCGTTTCGCTCTAGGAATAGGGCAGCGATCTCGTGAGGTTCAAGGTCAAAAATGGCAGACCTAAAACGGCGTGCAATCCACATGGCCAACATAATCGATACCAAGAGTAGGGCAAAGGTGCCTACGATGACGGTGCCTTGATAGTTAAAGATGGTCTGGTCGATGGTTTTGGTTAAATAACCGACCGAAACCACGCCGACGATCTTACCCTGATCATCCAGCACCGGTGTCTTGCCTCGGATTGACTCCCCAAGGCTGCCAACGGCTTTAGAGATGTAGCTCTCACCGAGTTCCAGTGCGCGATAGTTATCACCACCCACCATCGGTTTGCCGATGCGTTCTGGTTTTGGGTGAACGAGACGTATGCCGTCAATGTCGCCAATAGAGATGAAACTGGCGTCGGTTGCTAATCTGAGGTCCGCTACAATGGCTTGGACAGCGTCACTATCACTGCGACTGACAGCGTCGCGAATAGAGGGGGTTTGAGAGATCATTGACGAGAGCTGCAGGGCGCGTTGACCGATCTGATCTTCGAGTGAATCCGCTAGATATCTTAGGGTGAAAATTCCCAACACAATCGCCTGCGTCAGGATCAATAGACTGACCAGTAGTGTTAAGCGGGTGCTGATTTTAAGGCGAGGTGCTTTCATCCCTGTGCTCTTATCATTTTTGTTGTCGCAATGATGCCACGATGCTTGATAAAAATCAGTCACTTCGTGGCTAACCATTGGGTTTTAAGCCGGATCAGGGTGGAGACTGGTTGGTTAGATCTGTATAATACTGCCCTTCAATTGAAACGCGCTTCGACTGAGTCGTTCGCACATAACTTACGTGGCCTGTCGTATGGGTCACCACTGAGCACTAGGATCTATAAATGCCTGTTATTACTCTTCCTGATTCAAGTAAACGTGAATTCGATCAGCCACTGTCTGTCTTTGATCTGGCGTCTGATATCGGCCCAGGTCTAGCGAAAGCTACCCTTGCTGGTCGAGTGAATGGTGAATTGGTTGATACCTCTTTTGTCATCGAGGCGGATGCAGACGTCTCTCTTATCACGGCGCGCGATGAAGAGGGTGTCGATATCATTCGTCACTCAACTGCGCACTTGATGGCGATGGCCGTTCAAGATCTTTTTCCTGGTGCTCAAGTGACGATTGGTCCAACGATCGATGACGGTTTCTACTACGATTTTGCTTATGAGCGTCCATTTACGCCAGAAGATCTAGAGAAGATCGAAAAGCGCATGGCGGAACTGGCTAAGTCGAATCTTCCTGTTGAGCGCTCAGTTATGAGCCGTCCTGACGCAGTGAAAATGTTTGAAGCGATGGGCGAGAAGTACAAGGTTGAGATCATTGAATCGATTCCTGGTGAAGAGGATCTCTCGTTCTACAAGCAGGGTGATTTCATCGATCTATGTCGTGGCCCACACGTGCCTAATACGGGCCACCTAAAAGTTTTCAAACTGATGAAAGTGGCTGGCGCTTACTGGCGCGGTGACGTTAAAAACGAGCAGCTAACTCGTATCTACGGCACAGCTTGGGGTGACAAGAAAGACCTTAAAGCCTACTTGCACCGCCTTGAAGAGGCAGAGAAGCGTGACCACCGTAAACTCGGTAAGCAGTTGAATCTGTTCCATCTTCAGGAAGAAGCACCAGGTATGGTGTTTTGGCATCCGAATGGCTGGACTCTTTGGCAGGCAGTGGAACAGTACATGCGTGAACAGCAGCGCAAACGTGGCTACCAAGAGATCAAGACACCGCAGGTGGTTGAACGTACTCTGTGGGAAAAATCAGGTCACTGGGATAAGTTCCAAGAGCAGATGTTCACGACCCACTCTGAGAGCCGTGACTTTGCCGTTAAGCCGATGAACTGCCCATGTCACATTCAAGTATTCAACCAGGGATTGCGTTCATACCGTGACCTACCTTTGCGTATGGCTGAATTTGGCTCGTGTCACCGCAATGAGCCATCTGGTGCACTGCACGGTATCATGCGTGTTCGTGGCTTCGTTCAAGATGATGGTCACACTTTCTGTGCTGAGGACTCTATTCAATCTGAGGTGGCTGAATTCATCGACTTCCTTCATGAGGTCTACACTGATTTTGGATTCAGCGACATTATCTACAAGCTCTCTACTCGCCCTGAGCAGCGCGTAGGTTCTGATGAAGTATGGGATAAAGCCGAAAAGGCGTTGGCTGACGCATTGGATGCAGCGGGTCTGGATTGGGAAGAGCTTCCTGGTGAAGGTGCCTTCTACGGTCCTAAGATTGAATTCTCACTACGTGACTGTCTGGGTCGTGTTTGGCAGTGTGGAACGATTCAGGTCGACTTCTCGATGCCGGGTCGACTCGATGCTCAGTTTGTTAACGAGAAGGGCGATCGTGAAACACCGGTTATGTTGCACCGTGCGATTCTAGGTTCGTTTGAGCGATTTATCGGTATTTTGATTGAGCACTACGCGGGGGCGCTGCCGACTTGGTTGTCTCCAGTGCAGGTTGCCGTCATGAATATCACCGATAAACAGTCAGATTTTGTCAATGAAGTGGTGTCTAAGCTGCAAAATAGCGGCATTAGAGCAATTTCGGACTTGAGAAATGAGAAGATCGGCTTTAAAATCCGCGAGCGCACTCTACAGAAAATCCCTTATCTTCTAGTAATCGGCGATAAAGAAGTTGAATCTGGCAGCGTTGCTGTACGCACACGCACAGGTGAAGATATGGGTGTATTTAGTGTTGAAGACTTTGCTAACTTGTTGATTCAAGAGAATAATCGCAAAGGTCGCAGCGAATAAAAACGCTTTAGGAGAAACTAGCTATCAAGCGTGATAACAAGCGCGGTCAAAAGAATTTGCCGCCAATTAATGAAAATATTCGAGCTCGTGAGTGTCGTTTAATCGGCGCTGACGGAGAGCAGGTTGGTGTTGTAAGCCTTAATGAAGCGCTTCGTGCGGCTGAAGAGGCAGGATTGGATCTAGTACAGATCTCCGATTCCGACCCAATCGTCTGTAAGGTGATGGACTACGGTAAACACCTTTACGACCAGAAAAAACGTGCAAATGAGGCTAAGAAGAAACAGACTCAGATGCAGGTTAAAGAGATTAAGTTCCGTCCAGGGACTGATGTGGGGGATTATCAGGTAAAACTACGCAACCTGATACGTTTCCTAGAAGGTGGAGATAAGACCAAGATTACGATTCGCTTCCGCGGTCGTGAGATGGCGCACCAGGAGCTCGGAATGGAGCTTCTTAATCGAGTTGAAACGGATTTGGCAGACTACGGTACTGTTGAAGCTCGTCCTAAACTTGAAGGTCGTCAGATGGTCATGGTCATAGCTCCTAAGAAAAAGTAGTTGGTTCCAAACTAAGACCTGCCGTGCCATCCAGTATGGTGTTGCAGGTTTTGTTCGTTCCAACAGATAACTAACGAATGCGTGGAGAAAGTAAATGCCAAAGATTAAATCTGTCCGCGGTGCGGCAAAGCGTTTCAAGAAGACTGCTAATGGCTTCAAGCACAAGCAAGCCTTCAAAAGTCACATTCTGACCAAGAAGACTACTAAGCGTAAGCGTCAGCTACGCCCAATGCTTCAGGTACATGCAGCTGACCAGGCTCTGGTTAAGCGCATGCTTCCATACATTTAATTGGTTACGAATAGGATTAAGAAGGAGTTACCATGCCTCGCGTAAAACGTGGTGTACAAGCTCGTGCACGTCATAAAAAAGTATTGAAACAGGCTAAAGGTTACTACGGCGCTCGTAGTCGTGTATTCCGCGTAGCCAAACAAGCTGTCATCAAAGCGGGTCAGTACGCTTACCGTGACCGCCGTCAGCGCAAACGTCAGTTCCGTGCTCTGTGGATTGCTCGTATTAACGCAGCAGCTCGCATCAATGGTTTGTCGTACAGCCGTCTGATCGCTGGCCTTAAAAAGGCTAACGTTGAGATCGACCGTAAGGTACTGGCTGATCTGGCAGTGCATCAGCAAACAGCGTTTACCGCTGTTGTTGAAAAAGCAAAAGCAGCACTAGCCTAAGACAATCGTCACCCTAGGGTGATGAATTGATCGACTCAGATAGGGGAAGGGTGCTCGCTCTTCCCCTATTTTTGTATTTGGACCCAGAGAGTGGAGCCGTAAATGGAAAATCTTGACGCCCTGTTGGCGGAAGGAAAAGCCGCTGCTGAAGCAGCGAGCGATGTAAAAACTTTAGACGAAGTTCGTGTTCAGTACCTAGGTAAGAAGGGGCACCTTACCCAGCTATTGAAAGGGCTTGGTAAACTATCTAACGAAGAGCGTCCTGCTGCAGGTGCACGCATCAACGTGGCCAAAGAGGCGCTGTCCGATGTGCTGAATGCGCGTAAGAGCCTACTCGAAAATGCTGCACTTGAAGCGAAGTTGGCTGCAGAGAAGGTGGATGTCACGCTTCCTGGTCGTCAGCCAGAGTTGGGTGGCCTGCACCCAGTGACAAAAACGATGGATCGTATTGAAGCTTTCTTCAGTCGCATCGGTTACTCGGTAGAAGAGGGGCCTGAGATCGAAGATGATTACCACAACTTCGAAGCGCTCAACATTCCATCGCACCACCCAGCGCGTGCGATGCACGATACCTTCTATTTTGACGCTCACCGTCTGTTAAGAACCCACACTTCTCCAGTACAGGTTCGTACGATGGAGGCGCAGAAGCCGCCTATTCGTATTATCTGTCCAGGTCGTGTCTACCGTTGTGACTATGACCAGACCCACTCACCAATGTTCCATCAGGTTGAAGGTTTGATCATCGATAAGAACATCAGCTTTGCAGATCTTAAAGGTACGCTTGAACAGTTCTTACGTGAATTCTTTGAAGAGGATGTGCGTGTGCGTTTCCGTCCTTCCTACTTCCCATTTACTGAGCCTTCTATTGAAGTCGATATCGATCGCGGTGATGGTAAATGGCTAGAAGTACTAGGCTGTGGCATGGTTCATCCAAAAGTACTTGAGATGTCGGGTATCGACTCTGAAGAGTACACCGGATTTGCCTTTGGTATGGGGGTTGAGCGTTTCGCAATGCTGCGTTATGGCGTTGACGATCTACGACTATTCTTTGAAAACGATCTGCGCTTCCTAAGCCAGTTCAACTAATTCAGCCGATAGCAGACGAGAGTATTTAACTATGAAATTCAGTGAACAGTGGTTACGTGAACTGGTTCAGCCTGCCATCGATACGCAGGGTTTAGCGGATCAACTCAGCCTAGCAGGTTTAGAAGTTGATGAGATTGAGTCGGTTGCCAAAGAGTTTTCCGGTGTGGTTGTGGGTGAAGTTCTGAGTGCCGAGCAGCACCCAGATGCCGATAAACTGCGCGTATGTCAGGTAAGCGACGGTAGTGAGACCTTCCAAGTGGTGTGTGGTGCCCCCAACGCCCGTGCTGGAATCAAGACCGCTTTTGCAACGGTCGGTGCCGTTCTACCGGGTAACTTTAAGATTAAGAAAGCCAAGCTACGTGGTGTTGAATCCATGGGTATGCTCTGTGCTGAAGATGAGCTAGGCCTATCGGATGATCATGGCGGCATCATGGAGCTTCCAGCCGATGCTCCAGTCGGTCAGAGTGTCCGTGACTACCTTAATCTTGAAGATATGATCATCGATGTCGATTTGACGCCTAACCGTGGTGACTGCCTAGGTATGGTCGGTATGGCTCGTGAAGTGGGTGTATTGAATAAAGCCGCTGTGGCTGAGATCGATTGCTCTGCTGTTGCAGCAACCATTGGTGATAACGTTTCGATCGAGTTAGAAGCCGCTTCAGCTTGCCCTCGCTACTTGGGTCGTGTCATTCGTGGCATCGATATCAATGCACAGACGCCACGTTGGATGGTTGAGCGTTTAGAGCGTTCTGGCGTTCGCTCTATCGATCCTGTTGTCGATGTTACCAACTATGTGTTGCTTGAGTTAGGGCAGCCAATGCACGCTTTTGATCTGAATAAGATTGAAGGTGGTATTCGTGTTCGCATGGCCGAGCAGGGCGAAGCGCTAACACTGCTTGATGGCAGTGAGATTAAGCTGAACGCTGATACGCTAGTGATTGCCGATCACAATAAAGCAATTGCGATGGCGGGCATCATGGGGGGCGGTAACTCTGAAGTCTCTGAAGAGAGTAAAGATATTCTGCTTGAGTGTGCCTACTTTGACCCTATCGCGATTGCAGGTCGCGCACGAAACTATGGTCTACATACGGATGCATCCCACCGTTACGAACGTGGTGTTGATTGGCAGTTACAGGCGCGTGCTATTGAGCGTGCGACAGCCTTGCTGATTGATATTGTCGGTGGTGAGGTTGGTCCGGTTATCCAGGCTGTATCTGAAACGAACTTGCCGAAGCCGGTCGCACTTGAACTGCGTCACCAGCGTGTCACTGATATGTTGGCACTTGAAATTCCAGCGGCAGAGATCGAAGAGATCCTAACGCGTCTAGGTCTTCAGTTGCGTGCTAATGGCGATGGCTCATGGATGGTTGCGGTTCCTAGCTACCGTTTTGATATCAGCATCGAAGTTGATCTGATTGAAGAGATTGCACGCGTTTACGGCTACAACAATCTGCCGTCTAACACACCCCGTGCCGAGCTTCCTCTGCCCTCAATCAAAGAGTCGAAACTAACGGCAAGCACCCTGCGTCGTCATTTGGTCTCTCGTGGATACCAAGAGGCGATTACCTACAGCTTCATCGAAGCGGGTCTAGCAAAACAGTTTGACGATCAGAATGAAGCGGTAACGCTTGCTAACCCTATCTCTGCTGAAATGGCGGTTATGCGTACCACTATCTGGCCAGGTCTCTCTAAAGCAGTTGCTTATAACCAAGCGCGTCAACAGAGTCGAGTGCGTCTGTTCGAGATTGGTCAGTGTTTTATTGCCAATGGTGATGAGCTTGAACAAGAGAACAGCCTAGCGGGTATTATTTCGGGTAACCGTTCACCCGAGTCATGGATGGGTAAGAGCGACAAGGTCGATTTCTTTGATATCAAAGGTGATCTGGAATCCTTGTTTTCTTTGGGTGGCGATGCGAGCCAGTTTAAGCTGGTTGCCGATACTCACCATGCCCTTCACCCAGGTCAGTCAGCTCGCATTGAGAAGGCGGGCGTGACAGTGGGTTGGGTTGGTGCGATGCACCCAAGCTTACAGAAGAGCTTAGATCTTGCAGGTCCAGTCTATCTATTCGAGATGAAGCTATCATCTCTGTTGGAAGGGCGTCTACCTCGTTTTGCATCCCTCTCTAAATTCCCAGAGTCACGTCGTGATTTAGCGATGGTGATCGGTGCAGAGGTGAGCTTTGACTCGGTTCGTTCTATTGCGCAGTCAGAGGGCGGTGAGTTCCTAAAAGAGGTCATCCTATTTGACGTATATACCGGCCAAGGTATTGAAGATGGACAAAAAAGTCTTGCTCTTGGCTTGACCTGGCAGCACCCATCGCGCACTCTTAACGAAGAAGAGATCAATGCATCAGTGCAAGCGGTCGTTGAAAAACTGACCTCTGATCTAGGTGCAGTATTGCGAGATTAAGCCTAATAAAGGGGTTTGGTATGAGTGCGTTAACCAAAGCGGATATGGCAGAGCGTCTTTTTGAAGAACTCGGTCTAAACAAACGCGAAGCGAAAGAGATGGTTGAATCGATGTTCGATGAGATCAAAGAGAGTCTTTCGCATAACGAGCATGTCAAACTCTCGGGTTTTGGTAATTTTGATCTACGCGATAAGCGACAGCGTCCTGGACGTAACCCTAAGACGGGTGAAGAGGTGCCTATCTCTGCCCGTCGAGTGGTAACCTTCCGTCCGGGGCAAAAGCTTAAAGAGCGAGTAGAGCTGCATTCAGCTAAGCAACAATAATGTCGAGCGATCTTCCTACCATCCCAACCAAGCGTTACTTTACGATTGGTGAAGTCAGCAAGTTGTGTGATCTAAAGCCTCATGTGCTTCGCTACTGGGAGCAAGAGTTCGAACAAATTGAGCCGGTTAAACGCAGTAATCGCCGCTACTATCAGCACCAAGACATTCTTCTGATTCGTGAAATCAAGGGCCTTCTCTACGAACAAGGCCTTACTATTGCTGGAGCAAAACAGTATCTGACAGCAGGTAATACACACGATGATCAAGGGCGGTATAAGCAGTTGATTCGCCAATCGATTACCGAGCTGGAAGATATTCTTAAATCGATGAGAATTAACGCCAACTAGGCTTTAAACCCGAAAGCGCATCCTGTAACATGCGCGCCAAGTTTCCGGAATGTAGCGCAGCCTGGTAGCGCACCTGCATGGGGTGCAGGGGGTCGGAGGTTCGAATCCTCTCATTCCGACCATACAAACACAAAGGGCCACCCGTTAGGGTGGCCCTTTGTGTTTCTGGTGACTGGCTTTAGCCTGTCATCCGCTGTTGGCTTAAATGGACCCTCTGGAAAACGCTCATAAAGCCGATGACAGACTGAAGTCAGTCACGTCGCAGGCGATCAAAGCGCGGCCCCGAAGGGGCGAAATACAGGGGTGTATTTCGTAATCCTCTCATCTCAAATTCGCGACTTTTCGCTGTGCTCAAAATCGCTCCAACAGGGGGCCCTTTGTGTTTTCCGGTGACTGGCTTTAGCCTGTCATCCGCTGTCCGGTTAATTGGGTTGTCTGGAAAACGCTCATAGAGCCGATGACAGACTGAAGTCAGTCACGGGGGCTTCGGGACAAGCTGATGAGTTGTTCTTCTAGCACCTTACGCACCTCATCACTTATATCGTCCAACAGGCGTCTATTGATCTCGACAGACAGCCACTTAGCGGATCCCTCCTTGAAGGCGATCTCAAAGTGTTCAGACGCTTTGTTGACGTCTTTAGCAACGACTCTTCCAGTGAGGTAGTAGTAGCCTAGATTCCAGTGCGCGAAGGCGTGTTTTTTGGAAGCTGCGCCTTGGTATAGCTTAAACGCTCTCTCCCAATCGATCTCGGTACCTTCCCCGTTTTCGACCATCTGCGCTAAGTTGAACTGTGCGTTGGGTCCGCCTTTTTCAGCGGCTTGTGAGATGAGCTGATAGGCCAGTGCTGTCTGTTTCGGTACGCCAGGGTGTCCCTCCCGGTACATCTTTCCCAATCGAAAGGTTGCACCATTAAAGCCGGCCTCCGAGGCGCGTTTGAAATAGGATTCAGCCTTAACAGGATCTTGTTCCAGCCCTTTACCAAACAGATACATATAACCAAACAGAAAATTGCCTCTGGGGTCTTCATTGAGCTGAAGATCACGAGCACCGGCGATAGCTTCTGAATACTGTTCACTGAACAGTGCTTGCCAGGTCTCCCTGAAACTGGCGGCTTGAAGAGGAGTGGTGAGAAGCAGAAATGCAACAGCGATCAGTTTCATCATTAGCTTAGCTCCCAGAACGCTTCAATCAATGGGTTTTTTAAGCTACGTGTTAGTGTAAATAGTCCGATCTCATAGGGTTTTAGAGCGGGTTGTACATCCAGTATTCTGATTCGCTCGACCAGTGGACTGTTATCCAAAACAATTTTGGGCACGACACCAATGCCGAACCCCAAGCTCACCATGCTGACGATCGCCTCGTTACCTGCAACCTGAGCATAGATATTGGGTGTGATGCCTTGCTCGTTTAACCAGTCGTCGACCCGACTTCGAGCAACGCCCGCTTCAGAGAGAATCATAGGGGTGCTCTGCCAATCCTCAACGCTTTGTGGTGAGCTGTTGGGTAAGTTGGGTTGTGCCTCTGCCGGTGCAATAAATACTAAGGGAGATTGGGTAATCGGTTTAAATGAGAGGCTTTTGCTCAGGTTGTCGGGTTGAGCGGCAATGGTGATCTCCTCTATACCCTCTTGGATACGTGCAATGGCGCGATCAGGGTCCCCTGTATGAAGCTTAATCTCGATATGCGGATGTACTTGGCGAAAGCGGTTTAACAATTCGTACAGGAAGCTGTAACTAGCTGTTACCGAGCAGTAGATACTGATCTCACCGCTGAGCTGTCCTGTTTTGTCCGTCAATTCGCTGCGAATAATATTCCACTGACTGTAAGTTTCGCGGGCGTACTGTAGAAAGCGTTGCCCCTCTTGGGTAAGAACTACAGTCCGATTATCACGTTTGAACAGTTCTACGCCCAGCTCCTCTTCGAGTTGGCGAATGTTTCGAGAGAGGGCTGATAGACTGACATGGCACTCTTCACTGGCCCGTCCAAAGTGCAGAGTGTCGGCCAATGCTAAAAACTGTTTCAGATTCTTTAAATTCATGGGGGTAGTCTATCTAAATTGTCTATTGTTGCGCAAATCGGGATGTTGTGTTGCAAATATATCAATTTAAGAAACTATTGGTTTTGCTTATAATCTGCCCACTTTGATTAGAACTCTAGTCAGTTGTCCGTGTCGTTCAACGACGCACCTCCCAATTAAATTAGGATCTGTTTAGCATGGCTAACTACTTCAATACACTGCCACTACGTGAGCAGCTAGCGGAACTGGCAAAGTGCCGTTTCATGGATATGTCTGAATTTGCTGATGGCGTTGAAGCGCTTAAAGGCAAAAAAATGGTTGTAATAGGTTGTGGTGCGCAAGGCCTTAACCAGGGTCTTAACCTACGCGACTCAGGCCTAGATGTCTCTTACGCTCTGCGTCCTGAAGCGATTGCTGAAAAGCGTCAGTCATGGAAAAACGCAACGGACAACGGTTTCACTGTTGGTACTTACGAAGAGCTTATTCCTACTGCAGACGTCGTACTTAACCTAACTCCAGATAAGCAGCACACAGCCGTTGTTAACGCGGTGATGCCTCTGATGAAAGAGGGCGCTTGCCTATCTTACTCACACGGTTTCAACATCGTTGAAGAGGGTATGCAGATCCGTGACGACCTAACCGTTATCATGGTTGCACCTAAGTGTCCTGGTTCAGAAGTACGTGCTGAGTACGTGCGTGGCTTCGGTGTACCTACACTGATCGCGGTTCACGAAGATAACGATCCTAAGGGTGAAGGTCTAGCACTGGCTAAAGCTTACGCTGTAGGTACTGGCGGTCACAAAGCGGGCGTTCTAATGTCATCGTTCATCGCAGAAGTTAAGTCTGACCTTATGGGTGAACAGACTATCCTTTGTGGTATGTTGCAGACTGGTTCGATCCTATGTTTCGACAAGATGGTTGAAGAGGGTATCGACGCTGGTTACGCATCTAAGTTGATTCAGTACGGTTGGGAAACCATCACTGAAGCACTTAAGTACGGCGGCGTTACCAACATGCTAGACCGTCTATCTAACCCAGCTAAGATCAAGTGTTTCGACCTTGCTGAAGAGCTAAAAGTGATCATGCGTCCGCTTTACAACAAGCACCAGGATGACATCATCGACGGCACTTTCTCACGTGTCATGATGGAGGATTGGGCGAACGATGACGCTAATCTTCTTAAATGGCGTGCAGAGACTGCAGAGACTAACTTCGAGAAGACTCCAGCAGGCGACGTAGAGATCTCTGAGCAAGAGTACTTCGACAAAGGCATCCTTATGGTTGCTATGGTCAAAGCAGGTGTTGAGCTTGCATTCGAAACAATGACGGCTGCTGGTATCATCGCTGAGTCTGCGTACTACGAGTCACTTCACGAGACTCCACTAATCGCAAACACTATCGCTCGTAAGAAGCTTTACGAAATGAACGCAACAATCTCTGATACTGCAGAGTACGGCTGTTACCTATACAACCACGCGTGTGTTCCGCTACTAGCTGACTTCATGAAGGGCATCAAGTCTGACGTTATCGGTAAAGGCCTAGATCTTGACGACAACGGCGTAGATAACGCTCGTCTAATCGAAGTTAACGCTGCACTACGCGCTCACCCAGTTGAAGCGATCGGTACAGTTCTTCGTGGCCACATGGCTGACATGAAGAAGATCGTTTAATTTTAGATAAAATTTAAACGACTCAAAGCCGAGTGCCTCGCAAGGAGTACTCGGCTTTATGCTTTTTATAAACTCTATTTGTTGATTAGGAATCCCCATGTCGACATCCATTCACATTGAAAACCTTGACGTAAACTTTGATGAACGCTTTGACCTTAAAGGGGTCGATTGGACCATTGAGCCCAATCAGCATTGGGTCATCACCGGTACCAATGGTTCTGGTAAGTCGGCGCTTGCAGCGGTGTTAGCAGGGTTTGGTGATGCATTGAATGGATCCATAGAGGGAGTCCCAAACAGAGTTGGACTCGTCTCATTCGAAGCACAGGCTGAATTGATCAAGCAGGAGCTGAAAAAGGACGACGCGGATATTTTAGATGTCATCTCAGAAGGAACACCCGTTCGAGAGATGATCTTTGAACACTGTGAAGATCAACTATTAGCGGCTGAATTAGTCGAGCAGTTCGGTCTGTCACCCCTGTTGGATAGAGCATTCCGCAAGCTCTCGACCGGTGAGAGCCGAAAGATGATGTTGGTGCGTGCGTTGGCCAACAACCCTGAACTGTTGATCTTAGATGAACCCTTTGATGGGTTAGATGCTGATACGCTTGCGATGCTGCAGAAGCATTTAGCAAGCATCATTGATACCACGCCGATGATACTGGTGTTAAACCGCTTCGATGAGATGCCCGATTTTATTACGCATGTCGCTTACATGGAGAAAGTGGGTAATGATGCCGGCCGTCTGGCGTTTCAGGTCGATCGCAGCGATGAATCGGCTTATGCAGAGCTATACCAACTGCTTCACTTGAAAACGACAGATCTAGAGGTTCCACCGGCGGATCCTGATAACCCGCTTCCAGAACTGAATCCGAATGATCCACTGGTCAAACTGACCGATATCTCGATCAAATACAGTGATGCAGTAATTGTTGAGGGCTTCAACTGGACGATAAATCCTGGCCAACATTGGCAACTGAGCGGTCCAAACGGCAGTGGTAAAACAGGTGTGCTCTCATTGATTACTGGCGATCACCCGCAGTGTTACGTCAACGACATCTTTGTGTTCGGTTTTCAGCGCGGTAACGGCGAGAGTATCTGGCAGATTAAGCAGTTTATTGGTTATGTGTCGACCGCACTGCAATGGGAGTATCGTGTCAGCATCAGTTGTAAAAATGTCATTATCTCGGGCTTCTTTGACAGCATTGGTATGTACACCAAATCAACCGATAATCAGAAGATGATTGCCGATCAGTGGCTTGCACTGCTGTGTATGCAGGATCGCGCCGATGTGCCGTTCAACAAGCTCTCTTACGGTGATCAGCGACTCTTGTTGATTGCGCGCGCCATGGTAAAACATCCACCGCTATTAATTCTGGATGAGCCCTGTCTAGGGCTAGATGATATGAACCGACAGTTGGTATTGGCTCTGATTGAGAAGATCTGTGAGGGTAACGAGACGACCGTCTTGTATGTAAACCACCACGCTGAAGATCAAATCAAAGGGATAGAGCACTTTATGGCGATGCAGAAACGCCAATCCTAATCCGTTAACGAACCACCCATAGTGCAATGAGTAGTGCGGTTGGAATAAGATTTTTAGTAGTTATTGACGGTCCAATATACCTGTGTACGCAATGTTTCTTAAGAGTGGGGATTAAATGAAATATCCAGAAGCCCGCGAATGCGCTGTAACAAAGCTTGTGATGATAGTCCTTTCTTACACACCACGGTAGCACCAGCACTGTAGGCAATTCTCTCCATTGCTGCATCAGCGTGTGAAGACAGAACAAAGACAGGTATTTTATATTCACTCAAATCATGGCGAATATAACGGGTAATCTCGATACCGTTCATTGCATACATGACAATGTCGACAACCACTAAATCTGGCAATTGACCGGTGTCACTCAATTTTTGAAGCGCCTGTTCGCCACTGTTTGCGATACTCACTTCAGCCAGTGTATCTAGGGCTCCACTGATGAAATCTTGAGAAAATTCATCGTCTTCAACTATAAGTATTCTTGGCTTTCGGGTGTCATCTGTCATTGTTCTATCTACTTTATCCTATAGATTTATCCTAGCACTGATTGAATCAGTTCAATACAGCACAGATCATGTTTCTGGTATAAATAGTAAAAATTTAGAATATGAGTCTCTTCTAATGAGTAATCAGATTAGTGTTTTTAGTACCCCTGATATAAAGGATCTACCTGAGGATATCCGTGATCTTATTTTAACGGTTCAGGAAAAGTCCGGTTTTGTTCCTAATGTTTTTCTGGCATTGGCTAGGAGGCCAGACGAGTTCCGTGCGTTCATTGCTTATCACGATGCGCTTATGGAGCGGGAATCGGGGCTGACAAAGGCTGAGCGTGAGATGATTGTGGTAGCCACTAGTAGTCTTAATCAGTGCCAATACTGTGTTGTTGCGCACGGCGCAATTTTGAGAATACGTGCGAAAAATCCATTGATTGCCGATCAGATAGTCGCTAATTACCGTAAAGCAGATATTACTGAACGCCAGCGCGCTATGTTGGACTTTGCCATGAAGGTAGCTCAATCAGCTAATGAGGTCGGTGAGGCAGACTTTGATAGGCTGCATGCTCAGGGGTTCAGTGATGATGATATTTGGGATATCACTTCAATCACAGGGTTGTTTGGCTTCTCTAATCGCATGGCCAATGTCATGAGTTTGCGCCCTAATGATGAATTTTACAGTTTAGGTCGCTAGTAAGGATTGTTATGAAAAAACAGGTAATTGCTTCACTATTTGCTGGCTCTTTAGCCTTTGTTTCAACCGGTGTATGGGCAGAAGATTGTAAGGTTAAAACCTATGTTTCTGCGAGTGAAGAGCTTTCCGAACATGTGGCAGATCTATATGGATTCGAACGTAAGCCCTCATTGGGCTACTTGACGATCACTTGCGTTGATCCTGTGACCTTCGGTTCTTATCAATTTGAGGATCCAAAGGTAAGAGTGTCAGGATCAACAGGAGACGTGGTATTGGAGATGCGTGAGTTTTATGAAGGGATGCGCATCATGTACACGGCTAATTTTCCGTTCACGCATGGTGAGGTGACTCGGTTTAGTGTTGTAACTGATCTCAAAGAGACAGACGCTCAACTCAATCATCAGTTTGAGCAGCGTCTGTTTAATCGCTAACTATTAGCTTAAAGGGACGATCAACACAGGTATTACACTGTGGCTCATGACTTTGCGTGACGTTGAGCCCAATAACATGTGCTGAAGGGTCGCATGGGTCCGTACACCCATGACAATCATATCCGCATTGATCTTGTCAGCTGTATCGATGATGACTTGCCAAGGTGTGCCTTGATCGACGCAGGTGGCAATGTCGCTCGGATTAATGGACCCTTCTGGAACCTCGTCCTCGCAAAACGCTTTGATGCGTTGTTCCACTTTTTCCATCAAACGGGCAGAGCCACTTCTCTCTAACTCATTAAGCTCATCACGATCGATGACATTTTGTAGAACAGCAGCTGCGCCGTCACTGATCTTCTCTACGGCGTGCAAGTAGGTGAGTTTGGCATCGTACAGCTCGGCGAGTTTAACAGCGTGTCGAAACGCAGGGCGTGAGCCATCATTAATGTCTGATGCGTAAAGAATATTGTTTACGGCAGGTAGCATAACACTCTCCAGATTGGGTCTAATGCCTGTACTTTAGAGAGTGTTTAGTAGGGTGTCAGAAAAAGAACATCTTTGTCTGATTTAGAGCAATTTTAAATCGGGATTTTGTCAATTCCATCCGCCACGGTGTCGATTGACTCGTCAATTGGGTCACCGACCACGGGTACAACAGAGATGATTGCCCCACCAACGCGCATAGGTACCGTCACGACTTTAGTAAGTACACAGCCTTGAAGAGTCAGGGCTGCAAGGGATAAGGTAATGAGCTTAATATTCATGCGAGCACTATACCTTAAAAATGCCTATAAAAGTGGCTATGTTCGCAGAGTGCTTAAAGAAAAAATGAACGGTGATAAGAGGTAGTAAATGGTGCCGGCACCAAGAGTCGAACTCGGGACCTACTGATTACAAGTCAGTTGCTCTACCAACTGAGCTATACCGGCACAAAGAGATGGTCGGAGTAGTAGGATTCGAACCTACGACCCTCTGCTCCCAAAGCAGATGCGCTACCAGGCTGCGCTATACTCCGACGAGGAGTGAGAAAAAGTGGTCGGAGTAGTAGGATTCGAACCTACGACCCTCTGCTCCCAAAGCAGATGCGCTACCAGGCTGCGCTATACTCCGACTTTTTCTCTTGTTGAGTAAAGTTGGCTCCTCGAGCTGGACTCGAACCAGCGACCAATAGATTAACAGTCTACTGCTCTACCAACTGAGCTATCGAGGAACTGTTTGCTCAACTGAGGGCGCATATACTAATTACGGGGCGGACCTTCGTCAAGCGCTCATTTGAACTTTTTCCTACTATTTCTTCAGGTATAATCTTTCGAATAAATAATAAGTTAGCTGACACCTCTGTTAGTCCACAAAGAGTACAAAAAATGACCAGAATTCCAGGAAAAGATGCCCCGCTTGAAGAGTCGATCGAGCGCATGAGTCAGGGGCTGAAGGATCTTGGTTTTGACATAGAGGAGGTGAGTTGGCTCAATCCTGTGCCTCACGTCTGGTCACTGCATATTCGTGATCGTCACTGCCCACTATTATTTACTAACGGTAAAGGGTCTACTCCTGAAGCTTGTCTTGCCAGTGCGCTGGGCGAGTTCTATGAACGATTGAGTACTAATTACTTTTTTGCCGATTACTTTTTCGGTCAAGACATTTCCGATCGTGAGTTTGTTCACTATCCCAATGAGCGCTGGTTCCCAGCCTCTGCCGGTCAGTGGCCAGAAGGCCTGCTGGATCAAAACAGCCGAAATCACTACGACCCTGATGAGGAGCTCAGTGCCGATATGTTGGTAGACCTAAACTCGGGTCGAGCTGATAGGGGTGTGTGCGCTTTACCCTTTGTTCGTCAGTCGGATAAACAGACAGTCTGGTTTCCAGTCAATGTGTTGGAGAATCTCTATGTCTCCAATGGTATGGCTGCCGGCAATAATCTCTTTGAAGCGCGCGTTCAAGCGCTGTCTGAGATTTTTGAGCGTCATATAAAGAACACCATTATCTCCAGCGGTATTACACTGCCGCGCATTCCGGCTAAGGTGATTGCACAATATCCTCGCATCGAAGCATCCATCAAAGCACTGCGTGTTCAAGGATTTTTGGTTGATGTGCGTGACGCCTCTCTTGGGGGAAAATACCCTCTGGTAAATGTCACGCTCTTTAATCGCAATGATGGTGGCTGTTTCGCTTCATTTGGTGCTCACCCTAAGTTTGAAATTGCACTGGAGCGAACCGTCACTGAGTTGTTGCAGGGTAGGGCTTTGGACTCTCTGAACGATTTCCCGCACCCAACCTTTGATATTGATGAGGCGGCAGAGCCTCAAAACTTGGAGACGCACTTTATCGACTCCAGTGGGGTTGTCGCATGGGATATGTTCGCCGATGAGCCTGATTACCCCTTTACCGAGTGGAATATAGAGGGAAGTTCTGAGGATGAGTTTGACGAGCTCTGTCGAATCATTCATGGCGTAGATTTACAGATCTATATTGCTGACTATCAACACCTTGGGCTCGATTGTTGCAGGATTTTGGTCCCAGGGATGTCAGAGATCTATCCTGTTGATGAGTTAATTTGGCGAAACAACAATCTAGCTGCGCCTCTGCGATCACGACTGTTATCGCCCGCTCAACTTGATCAGGAGATGGCGTTGGATCTGTTGGAAGAGTTAGAGCAGGGTGGATTTGATGATCAACAGCGTCTTGCTAAGCTGTTAGGGGTCGCAACGGACTCTGATTCGCCCTGGGATCGTGTTCGCATTGGGGATATTAAGTTCAAGCTCGCGCTTAAGTCTGGCGAGTTAGAGTTAGCCCTAGAGCAAGTTGACTGGATGTTAAACTTTGGTCACCTAACAGACGATGAGATTAAATTGCACCGCTGTCTTTCTGAATTGATACGATTAGAGATAGATTCCAATCGTGAACGAGAACAGTATGAACGCCCATTGGTTGCGCTCTATGGTGAAGCGCTATACCAAGAAGCTCTGGCTAATATTGCTGGAGAGAAGCTGTTCGATGCTCTGTCCGGGCTTGATGAGACACTCTCTAACCTAAACACTCATCACTCTCTGCTAACAGTCTATAAGCGTTTGCATGATGTGAAGTCAGGTTCTTATGAAAAACGGTATTAAGACAATAGGGACAGTCAGCACAGTTGCGGTCGCAGAGGCTCTATTTAGATGCTAGTTTTAATTTGTGATTGTCCCTTGGCTGTCTAGTTCGATTCCTATTATTAGCAGCACAATTCAGCACCCGCAGTGGGTGCTTTTTTTTTCCACAAAAAAGGCCAGCATCCGCTGACCTTTTATCCTATGGGCAGTTAACCCTTATCGACCATTAACCTGCGATCAGTGAGCCTACAAAAATTAGGGCGGGTGAAATCGCGATCAGTAGAAAGACTAGATCCAGTGCCCATACAGTTGCCGGTGTGTGATCTTTTGAAATAGCAGCCATTTGCTTGCTCCTTCTGTTTGTTTGGTTAACTGTAGATTACGCCTTTCTAATATAGCCGCATTGATATGTGTCAAAAGATTCATTTGTCTTCAATTTGTAACAAAACGCTGAAATAATTCTGTCATCTTATGAAGGAGTATTTTATGCGCGTTGGTATCAATGGGTTTGGTCGAATGGGCCGTCTGACAGCTCGTGTACTGTTTGATAGTGCGGATGTGGAGATTGTTCAGATCAATGATCCCGCTGGGGATGCGGCAACCTTGGCTCACCTTATGAATTTCGATTCCGTTCATGGACGTTGGAGCAGAGAGGCACTTCCCGTTGATGGTGGCATGCAGGTGGCAGATCAGTTCATTGCCGTTAGCTCGCACAAGACCATTGATGAGACCAACTGGAGTGGCTGTGACCTGGTCATAGAGGCGTCAGGGAAGTTCAAATCAAAAGAGGCACTCCAGCCCTACCTTGATCAAGGGGTTAAGCGTGTCGTCGTCACTGCGCCGGTCAAGCAAGAGGGTGTGCTGGACTGTGTCATGGGGGTGAATGATGACCTATTTGACCCTGAGCAGCATCGAATTGTGACAGCCGCCTCTTGTACTACCAACTGTCTAGCACCTGCGGTGAAGGTAATTCATGAGAATTTAGGTATTAAACACGGTTCTATGACGACCATTCATGATATTACCAATACCCAGACTATTATTGATGCTCCGCACAAAGATCTGCGTCGTGCTCGCTCTTGTGGTACCAGTTTGATTCCCACCACAACCGGTTCGGCGACGGCAATTACGCATATATTCCCAGACCTAAAAGGTAAGTTGAACGGCCACGCGATACGTGTACCTCTAACCAATGCATCGATTACAGACTGTGTCTTTGAGGTCAACAGAGCGACCAGTGTTGAAGAGGTTAATCATTTGCTTAAATCCGCATCAGAGAGCTATTTAGCAGGCATTTTGGGCTATGAAGAGCGTCCACTGGTTTCGATCGATTACAAGACGGATCCTCGTTCAAGTGTCGTCGATGCGCTCTCGACCATGGTGGTTAACGACACTCATGTGAAACTCTACCTCTGGTATGACAATGAGTGGGGCTACGCGAACCGTACGGCCGAACTGGCCCTTAAAGTCGGTCTGGCGAAGTAAGTAGGGGATAGTTGGAGCGGTCTTAAAAAGGCCGCGACGCCAATCCAGGTCCAGTGACTGACTTTAGTCTGTCATCTGCACTATCATTTGGCACTATTTTGTAGAGCGGAAGACAGGCTGAAAGCCAGTCACCGAGTTTAAGTAGTCCGACCCTAATTGAGTTGCGTAATCTCTTTAACTACTTTAAGGAGGCTGCGTGACTCAAATCGCCATTTTTCCCATTCCCGACTGTGTCACCTTTCCTGGCACAGTGTTTCCGTTGCATGTATTTGAACCTCGTTACCGACAGATGATCAATCACTGTTTGGAGACAGGTATGCCGGTAGCGATTTGTCACACACAAAAAGAGATCAGTCCTGCCAAATCGGGATTGCCTCTGAAAGAGGCGTTGCAGACAAACCAAGCAACCTATCGACCCTACACAGTGTTTAGTGCTGGTCAGTGCGAGCTGATTAAGCAGTTAGATGATGGGCGTCTAGTGGTGGATGTCCATATCGATCAGCGATACCGTTTGGGTCAATCACTGCAGCAGATTCCCTACTCGGTGTATGAGTGTCAACCAATGGCTGATCGTGAGATGACTGAAGATGAGTTATCAGAAGCGATTGAGCTGGTTGATAAGGTGCGCCATCGTGTACTGGCAATGGTGCAAGGTGATAGCCGAGCGGCCAATAAATTGAGAGACATTCTCAATCAAGAGGAGTGGTTAACAAAATCGCCACAAGCGTTCAGTTTTGAGCTGTTTGGATTAATTCGATTTGATGCTCACTATTTGCAGCAAGCACTGGAGATGGAGAGTGCGGTGGAGCGACTCAGATTCACACTGGATTTAATGAATCGCTGACCTAGGGAATCTGCGAATAAGTTTCGCATCTTCTCTGCGGGACTTGTTCGCAGGTTTCTTACTCCCAAACTTCTCGGATAGGCTCTCCGAAATCGTCGTAAATGACTTTGCGTTTAGGTTTACTCAGTTTTCTAGCTAATTTAGGGCGCTCTTTGATTAGGCGTCTTGCATCGATGGTCTGCAACACACCCTCGCAGGGGGTTCTCGACTCGCGCGGTTTGCCGTCATTAAAGACGGGGCGTATCAGTCCTCCGTGCGGAACTCCACTCTGACCCTGAGGAATCTCTTTAACCTCGCCACCAGAGCGCAGAAAATCCTGAACTTGCTGTTCAAGCTCGGCGCGGATCTGGGCTTTGGTCTTTTTGTCGAACATGATTCCATCCAAATAGGTCAGCCGAGTATTGTAAGGCTTTGCGCAGTGGTTGGCGATATCTATTGAGTGGCTGGTCTGGCGGATGACAGGCTGAAAGCCAGTCACCGCAGCTCCGAAGCCAAGTCGCTAAACCAGTGACTGGCTTTAGCCTGTCATCTGCCCTTGATGCTACACCCAACTGTCTTGGCAATTTTGTTAAGGCGTTGCGTCAGACAACTCCGAGTTGCTGTGCTGTTTCAAAAACTCGTTGGAGAGTTCAAACGTGACTTTGCGGCGTTGAATAGGGCAGTTGAATGCCAATTTGACAGCAAATAACTGCATGCCTGCTAGGTTTTTGTTGTCACTTCCGTAGCGTGGATCACCCATAACAGGGTGGTCGATCTGATTGAGATGACGTCGGATCTGGTGTGTTCGCCCGGTCAGTATCTCTACATAGAGATCCGAATAGTCACGATCGGAGTTGTAGTGCAGTCGGGTGAATTTGGTATGGGCCGGTTTGCCATCCAGTTTATTGATGATTTCACCGGACTCGGGTGCCTGCCCTGAGACAAGACAGCGGTAAAATTTTTCAACCTTACGGTTTTGGAATTCGCGCGAGATGGCGCCTGCAACACCCTGTTTATGAGCGATCACGATCAGACCTGCCGTTTCACGATCCAAACGGTGTATTAAAAACGAAGCGCGTTTCGGTTCAAGTGTTTGCTCGGCTAAACGAGTAATGGCAAGGTGATCACACCAGTCATTTCCCTGTGCAACCATACCGGCTGGTTTGAACCAGACAGAGTAACCTTGAGCATCCACCAAACATTGCGCGCCTTCTGGTTTACGGCCTAAGAGTTCAGAATCGTAAAAGAGAGAGATCCGATCGTTTTTTTGCAGAATCTCCTTGGCCTTACGCAGGCGCTTACGACCTTTTTGGCCACGCTTCAGCCAGCAGGCACCTTTACTCAGTGCGTCCTTAATTTTCTGTTTGGAGATTGCGGTCTCTTGCGCCAGAAAGTCGGTGACATTGCTGCCGGCTTGTTCAGTGGTGATGGATTTTTCGAACTCTATTTTCATAAAAATTCGGCACCCGAAGGTGCCGTTATCTCGTCTTGTTGAATCAGTCTTTTACGACATCGATGTAGTAGTGGTCGACGCCGTTTATGTTCTCTCGCACTAGTCCGTGACAGTCTGTTTCGAAGCCAGGGAACTGGGCGTTAAATTCGCGAACAAACTTCAAGTAGTCAACGATGGTTGAGTTAAAGCGCTCACCCGGTATAAGCAGTGGTATGCCCGGTGGGTAAGGTGTCACGAGCATGGCGGTGGTTCGACCCTCTAGTTCATCGATTGAGACACGTTCAACTTCACGGTGCGCCATCTTCGACCAGGCATCTGCCGGTGTCATAGCAGGCTCAATCTTAGAGAGGTACATCTCTGTCGTGATTTTTGCGACATTGTACTTGCGGTAGATGTCGTGCAGTGAGTGACAAAGATCACGCAGACCAATGCGCTGATATTCAGGGTGCTGTGCGACAAATTCAGGCATAACCCGCCACATGGGTAGGTTGTTATCAAAGTCATCTTTGAACTGCTGAAGTTCAGTCACCATGGAGTTCCAGCGGCCCTTAGTGATGCCGATGGTGAACATGATGAAGAATGAGTAGAGTCCCGTTTTTTCAATGATAATGCCGTGCTCTGCAAGGTATTTGCTCACAATCGCCGCGGGAATGCCGTGCTCATCAAACTCACCATGGATGTTCAATCCCGGTGTGATAATGGTCGCCTTAATTGGGTCGAGCATGTTAAAGCCAGACTCAATCTTGCCAAAGCCGTGCCAAGTGTCTTCTTCATGGATGACCCAAGCATCACGATCGCCAAGACCTTCATCATCCCACTTCTGAGGCCCCCAAACCTTGAACCACCAGTCGTTCTCACCAAACTCTTTTTCAACCTTAACCATGGCGCGACGGAAGTCGATCGCTTCATACAAGGACTCCTCGACCAGTGCTGTACCACCGGGAGGCTCCATCATCGCAGCGGCAACATCACAAGAGGCGATGATCGCATACTGAGGGCTGGTCGATGAGTGCATCAGGTAGGACTCGTTGAATCGGAAGGTATCCAGCTTACGGTTCTTAGCGTCCTGTACTAGGATCTGAGAGGCCTGTGACAAACCTGCCAACAGTTTGTGCGTTGACTGTGTTGCAAACACCAGGGTGTCGTCAGAGCGTTCACGGCTCTCTGTGCCGCCAATCGCGTGCATGTGGTTGTAAAACTTGTGGAATGCTGCGTGAGGCAGCCAAGCTTCGTCAAAGTGCAGCGTATCAATGGTGTCGCCCAGCATCGCTTTGATCGTCTCTACGTTGTAGAGAATGCCATCATAGGTCGATTGCGTCAGTGTCAGTACGCGAGGTTTTTTGTTCAGTGCTTCACGAGCAAAGGGGTTCTCTTCGATCTTGCGACGAATCGTCTCGGGATCAAACTCACTCTTTGGAATCGGTCCGATAATGCCGTAGTGGTTACGAGTTGGCATTAGGAAGACCGGTATCGCACCACACATGATGATCGAATGCAGAATCGATTTATGACAGTTACGATCCACTACCACAATATCGCCAGGGGCAACGGTTGAATGCCAGACTACTTTGTTCGACGTCGAGGTACCGTTAGTGACAAAGAAGAGATGATCAGCGCCAAATATGCGCGCAGCACTCTGCTCTGAATCTGAAACAGGGCCTGTGTGGTCCAGAAGCTGTCCAAGCTCTTCAACCGCATTACAGACATCGGCACGCAGCATGTTCTCCCCGAAGAATTGGTGGAACATCTGCCCAACCGGACTTTTCAAAAAGGCAACACCGCCCGAGTGTCCTGGGCAGTGCCAAGAGTATGAAGAGTCGCTTGCGTAGTTCATCAACGCATTGAAGAAGGGCGGTGCTAGTGATTCGAGGTACTTTTTCGCTTCACGAATAATGTGGCGTGCAACGAACTCGGCAGTGTCTTCGAACATATGGATGAAGCCGTGAAGCTCACGCAAAATATCATTCGTCACATGACGAGAGGTACGAGTTTCACCGTACAAGAAGATTGGGATCTCGTTATTACGCTTGCGAACTTCGCTAATAAAGTCGCGGATGTTATTCAGTACTTCGTCGGACAGATCATCCGTTTCACCCGAATCAAACTCCTCATCATCGACAGAGATGATGAAGCAGCTGGCGCGGCTCGCCTGTTGAGCAAATGCTGTAAGATCGCCGTAGCTGGTTAAGCCGACAACCTCCATACCCTCTTTTTCAATAGCGGCTGCAAGGTCACGAATGCCTGAGCCAGAGATGTTTTCAGAACGGAAATCTTCGTCAATGATGACGACAGGGAAACGAAATTTCATCCACAACGCCTTTAAGGTGGTGAAACGAATCCGCTTCGGTGAGATAGGTCACTCTGCGGTACTGATGGGCCATGTTGGCCCGCTTTAAAGCAGATAATAACAAGCTTTCATGTTAGGTAAAACAGTTCTTGTGGCAGGGTGGTTGAGGGCTGTTTTTTGACTCAAGGGTTAAAGATTTTTCTTTTACGCCAAAGTCTCATCTAAGAGGCCTATACAGCACTCCTTTTTTTGTTAGAATCGATGGTTATTCGATTTGCTGCCTATTGAATGGGCAGCCCTCAAATGGTGGATTTTTAGTGCTTTTCAATAAGCTACCAGACGATATATTTGCGCCGCTCTCTGGGCAGAATAGACAGGTTTACCAGTCTGTTCTTCTTGAATTGGCCGATCTCTTCTTTGATGAAGATCTTATAGACCCCTTTATTGCCAAAGATTTAGTCCGTTCAACCATCGAAAATGCCGTTGTTAAGCTTGGTGTTCGTCGCTGGGTGGCTGAGTCTGAAGAGGAGGCGGAGCTGCCTACCTCTAGCGCAGATTACACAAACCGTATCTACCGACGCCTAGTGCAAACGGGCTGGTTAGAGGAAGAGCAGAAGATCTATCGCACCTATGTGTTGCTCTCTCCTTCGGTCAGTTACCTGTTGCGTAACCTGGTTTCGATCGCGCGTTTGGAAAAACGCAGTTACGGTGGCACCGTTCTTAACGTGCTGTCGTCTCTGGAATCGGCCATCAATGATCCGGTGGGTCGTGGTATTACCCTATCGGAAGCGGCAGACACAGCAGCCGAGTTCAGTGCACACCTGACCGATATGATGTTGGGTCTGCGCGAACTTAAAATATCATTGGCTGAGTCGCATAACCCGCAAGAGATTGTCCGTGGCTTCTTTGATCGTTTCGTTGAGCACATTCTTGTTTCTGACTATAAGACGTTGAAAACAAAGAACAACCCCTTCCGTTTTAGACGTCAAATTCTCTCTTTATTGCGTGATCTTCAGTTCGATACGCTGAAGGTAGAGATGCTGACTGAGCACTATCAGATGCAGTATGAAATCGAATCTGAAACTGCGGAAGCGATGGTGCACCAGCACATCAATCGCATCATCCGGATCTTCGAGTCGGTCGACCAGCGTCTGGCGATCATTGATGATTTCCGTTACCAGCTAGAGAAACGGGTAGCCGACACAGTTCGTTACATGGACAAGACAACGCCGGGTATGGCGGCTCGACTGTCGCGTGTCATTGCCAAATTGGCGGAGAAAGATGGTCGGGAGATACCACCGGTTCAGTCGCTTGATCAGTATGGCTTTATCTCGCCTTCGTCCATTCGCTCGCCAGTGCGTCGACGTGTTGAGACAGCGCCTAGAGTCATTACCCAACAGCAGATCGATCCTAAGGTTCTTTACATGCGTCAGCTCTTCAAAGAGTGGAAGGCACGCCGTGAGGTGAAAGTGGATCGAATTGAGGCCTACCTAGATCGTCACTTTTTAAATGGTGAAACCCTGGTCTCGGCGTCTGAATTTACCATTGATTCAATCGAAGATTACATCTGCTTCAGCTATGTGCGACACCTAAATTCGTTAGGTAAGAAAGCGCGTAAGACAGCTGAACGCTACCAAATAGAATTTGATGAAGAGTACGTGCGCGTTGCCGATATGGTGGAGTGCCGTGGTTTCAAAATACACAGGAACAACGCCTGATGCTTGGTGATTTACAAAAAGCGCTGACGCGCAATGAAAAGAGTACAGAAGCCGATTTCGTTCGCGCTGCAAACTCACTACTGACAAACCAGTTCCTCTATGCGGATCGCCCTGCACAGCGTGATACTTATTTCCTTATTTCGCAGAATATGGAGTACTTCCGTAACCTGTTCGCGGCACTGGGTTGGTCTCTGGTCTATCAACCTGATGAAGCCTATTTGGGTGTGCTACCCCAGGGTGAAGAGCGAGTCATGCGATTGAAGCTCGATGAGTCTCTGTTGATGCTCTGTATGCGTCAAATGTATGAACAGAAACTGGAAAATTTCGAAGTAGAGAGCGGTAAGGCGTACACCACGTCTGATGATCTGTTGAGCACTTACGAGAGTTTAACCGGTAAAGAGATCCCTAATGAGACGCGTCTAAAAGAGATCCTGTCGCTCTTCTCACGTCACGGTTTGATTGAACGCGGCAAGGCGAATGAGACCGACCCTAAAAACATTCCAATCGGCATCTACCCCACCATTCGTCAAGTGGTGGTCGAAGATTACATCCGACAGCTTGAGGCGCTCTGTGACATCGAAAGCGCTGATGCGGCCTTGATGGATGATATTGCTGACACTCCAGAGGAGTCGATCGAAGAGGTGAGTGAGCCAGCTGATGAGTCAGTGGAGTCAGAAGAGAAGGGTGCAGTAGAGGAGTCTGACGATGAAACAGCTTAATCGCATCGTTCTAGTTAACTGGTATGTATTGGGTGCTCAAGAGATCCCGATCAAAGGTAATGTCGCGATTGTAGGTCCTAACGGCTCAGGTAAATCGTCACTACTGGACGCCATGCAGACCATTTTGATGGGTGGCCATAAGCGCCACTTAAGTTTTAACGCCTCGGCGGGTGAAAAGTCTGAGCGTTCACTGCGCACCTACTGTCTCGGTTTTATGGATGATGGTGGTAAAAGCAACAGTGCCCGTGAAGATTCTATCAGCTATCTGGCGATGAGCTTCTTTGATACTGAGACGGCACAAGAGAGCTGTATTGGTGTTGCGATCAGTGCATCAACCGCCAGCCCAGATGAAGAGGTTTTGGGTCGCTTTATTCTGCCTAACTTCTCTGTTTCGCTGGATGACTTTAGTCGAAAAGAGGGCGGTGGTCGTATGCCGCGTCCTTGGAATGAAGTTCGTGAAAGCCTGCTTAAACAGTGTCCGGATATGACGCTAGAGAAGCGTGCAAGCCGCTACATTCGTGAGGTTGTGACCCACTTGAGTCACGATCCAGCGATGCCGAATGACGATGACAAATTCATCAAGAACTTCAAAAACGCTCTTAAATTTGTACCCATTGATAGTCCGACTCGATTCGTTCGCGAGTTTGTCTTGGATGAGAACGTAGTGCATGTCGGAGCCTTCCGTAAATCGCTGGATGAGTATCGAGCGATGGAGGAGAAGACGCGTGATGTGGCTAACCGTATTGATGAACTGGTTAAAGTACAAGAGCTCTGCCAGGGTATCAGTCGTAACATCAAAAACGCCGTCGAGTACGAGTGGGTTGTTCACGAGTCACGTTTTGAAAGCGCCGACCTTCGTAAAGAGGAGGCTGAAGAGCGTCTAGAGAAGTGGCAAGAGCAAGAGGCGGAAGTTGAGCGAGAGCTAACCAATATTGGTGCTGATCTCAATCAGGTTATGCAGGATCTTGCCAACGCACGTGCAGCGCTAAACAACACCGATGCTGCGCATCAGATTAACGCGATGGAATCTTCTATACGCGTTGGTCAACACGAACTCAATGTCATCGAAGAGCGCATTCAGAAGGCCTACTCGCTGATGCGCACAGCGGTGAGCTTTAATCAGAATCGTGAGTTCTTGCCTGAAGAGTTTGCAGCACTGGTGGATCAAGCATCAGAGATCTGGCGCTCGGGTGAAAACCTAATGGCAGACGCTT
Organism: Marinobacterium sp. xm-a-152; assembly: GCF_013282965.1. Lineage (NCBI taxonomy): Bacteria > Pseudomonadati > Pseudomonadota > Gammaproteobacteria > Oceanospirillales > Oceanospirillaceae > Marinobacterium > Marinobacterium sp. xm-a-152. The sequence goes on from NZ_WBYI01000009.1 coordinate 106,512, forward strand.
GGCCTTCAGATCCTGTCAGCGTCGATAACACGCTAAACGCAATGCGTAAGTCGATTGAGAACGTTCGTCGTAAAGTGTCGCGTCGTTATGAAGAGTCAGTTATCCGTATTTCTGAACTGCGCGCTCAGATACAGAACCAGAAGAGTGCCGTAGAACAGCTTCAGCAGGGGCGCGCCCCCGTTCGTCGTAACACGGCTGAATTGATGGAGCTGTTGAGTGAGTACGGTATCGACTCAACACCCATTTGTGAGTTGGTTGATATTACCGATGACAAGTGGCGCATTGCAATTGAGTCCTTCTTAGGTGCTCGCCGCGAAGCATTGGTCGTCGATCCTGATCGTGTCAAAGAGGCGATTACACTCTACCGCCGTAAAGGGCGTCACCTGAAAGGCTGTCGTATCATCAACACCACTAAATCGGGTGACTGGTTACACCGCACTAAGCCAGGTTCTCTGGCTCAGTTTATCGAGTCTGACTCTGACGATGCCCGCGCATTTATGAATCGCGCACTGGGCGGTGTCATGGCGGTTGAGACGGAAGCGGAGCTTTTGAAACAGGAGCGTGCGTTGACCTATGACTGCATGTTGCAGACTGAGGGTTCAACCACATCGATTAATGAACTGACACCGATTATGGGTATTCGTCGTCGTGGTGATCAACTTGAACTGCAGGGTAAGCAGGTCGATCAGCTGGTCAACGAGTTCACGTTGCTGGGTCGTCAGCACGAATCGCTAGAGAAACTGCGCGACGCGTTAATAAGCCTTGATGGCGGTCTGTCTCAAGTGAACGAGCCTCTGTTTGATTTGACAGAACAGCGTAAGAAACTGACGCATCAGATTGAAGGGTACCAGCAGACTATTGTCGATCTCCGTAACCATGACGATACCGGTATTCAGCAGCGCATTGCCGATCTGGCGGCTAAGCAGAAAGAGACCGAGTCCACTCAAGCTGCGTTGATGGATAAACTGCAAAAAGCCCGTACAGGCCTGATCCGTGATACTGCTCAGCTAGAGGTGCTAGAGACCGATCTAACAGAGCATGCTGAAGCGCGTGCAGCCTGTGAAGCGAAGAATGAGTTCGACGCTCAGTCTGCGCAGGAGAAACGCGACTACCTCGATGAGAGCTGTGATGGTGAGTTGGAACGCATCATCTTCGAAGCGGCCAAGAAAGCTCAGTCTGAACTGGCTCTGCATGAGAAGAAAAAGAACGGTGTCCGTGATGCCGTTGCACAGTATAAAGCGCGTCACCACGGTGGCGGTTTGACTCACCATGAGTTGGATAAGGTTGGACCAGACTCCAGTCATGAAGATCTCGAGGGTTACGTTAACGAGACCGTTGAGGCACTCCGTGAATCTGAATTGGCAGAGTACACAGAGAAGGCCGAGCGAGCTCGTCTAGAGGCTGAGTCTGCTTTCCGTTCTGACTTCGTGGCCCATCTGAATGACCAGATCAATAAGATTCGTGATCTGATCCGTGAGCTAAACTCGCACTTGAAGAACCGTCCTTTCCATAAAGAGATGTACAGCTTTGAGATGTCACCTAACCCTGAGTTGAAAGACATTCTTGAGTTGGTTGAGGCCTATACACAGCTCGATTCTGCCAATGTGGGCTCGTTGTTTGATATGAAGTTTGATGACAATGCGCAGCACAAGGATGCTCTAGAACGAATTCACGAAGTACTTAAAGATGAAGGCGAGAGCAGTCTGCTTCAGGACTACCGTAACTTCTACAACTTCGAGTTGGTGGTTAAAGATCTTGACGGCAATCGTAAGACAACCCTGTCGCAGCGTATCAAGACCGGTTCCGGTGGTGAGCACCAGGTACCGTTCTACGTCGCGATGGCGGCCGCCTTGGGTGCGACCTACCGCCTAAAAGAGGGTAGTGATGGTAAGCCTGTTGGTGGCTTCAGCCTGTCGGTATTCGATGAGGCGTTCAACAAGCTGGATTCAGAGAACACCGTTACCTCGCTTGGCTTCATGAGTGATTTGGGTCTCCAAACCATTATTGCTGCGCCGGATGAGAAGTACTCTCTGCTCAGTACTTGCATGGATACCATCATTAACGTCTGTCGTGACGGTCGTGTGGTCGACATTGATGTCGAGTTCCCAACGGATCTTGGTAAAGCGCTATTGGCGTCTGATCACCCTTACAAGGTAATGGCAGAAGAGGAAGCGGCGGAGCTTTAACAAATAGCGTCGCGGCCTCAATGAGACCGCTCCAACAGGTATTAATCGAGGCCTCTTAAGATCGCTCCAACAACTTAAGTGTCGGAACCTTATCGAAGATGAGGCGATCGATTGCCCGAAAAGGGGACTGGCCCAGGTCAGACCCCTTTTTTTTGTTCCTTTTCCACTCAGCGAAATCTACTAGTGCTCCCTTTGTGCAACTGCGGTATAGTCAGGTTATATGGTTATAAGTAAATCTATGTATTGGAGAGTCTATGCGTTTGATCAACCGCTCGGGTATTAGCATTAAACCCAAGGCTCCTTTTCATGAGTGGCTTTTGGCGGGCTCAGAAGAGCCGGTTCCTTCACTAGAGGAGCTGCGCAGTGAAGCCAACCTCTACCTCTTTGATGAGGTCGATTCTGATGAGGATTTCACCTCAGAGATTGAACAGCACTGGTTGACGATCTTTGAGAACGAACTCTCTGCCTGGGATGAGTTTCAGGATTTTTGGCCCAAACCGCTCTCGCTTGATCTCTTTAAGAGTTGGTTTGACATCGATTTACAACTGATGAGTTTTGATTTGAGCGATCAGCCCCTGATGCGGGCTAATCTGGATATAGAGTAAGGAGTCTCTGATGGTTGTCGCACAGCAGCAACACGGATTGGAATGGCATGAAGACCGTGATTGGCTCTATGACGAGCTGCACTCGCGCCCGTTCCAGCGCATTTCAGGGGATGCCAGTATTACCCACATTGCGGTGCTGGCAAACCAACAGGAGCGTGCCATTCAGAGTCAGCACATCCAGCGCTTGCTAGATACCCTCAACATCGAACACGACGGAGTGGATCAGGCGTGTAATATCTACACAGCGGGCGATCTGCGCATCCGTTGGGAGCAGCATCTCGAGTTTACGTCACTGACCATCACCGATTCACGTGAAGGGGTAGCGTCGACACAACCCTTTTTCACAACGGCGTTGGATCGACTGCCAGACGGCTGGTTAAGTAACTACCCAGGTAAAGCGGTAGCCGCTTTTCATATGCGCATTCAGAACATTCAGGGTGATGAACTACCAGAGCCCAAAGATGTTCGCTCTCAGCTCGATGATATGCAGATGATCGGCAGTCTGCCACAGAATGGTGCAGCACAAATCTGGACGACATTTAGAACGCACAGCGACAACTTTGGCCGTTTCCTAATCTTCAATAACAGCATGTCGAAAGGGCAGATGGGCCGAATGGTGCAGCGTGTAATTGAAGTTGAGACCTACCGTTTGTTAGCGCTGCTCGGTCTTCGCGAAGCGCGTAAGCTGTCACCGGTTGTTGCTGATATGGATAATCGAATGGCCGATCTGACGCGTCGCCTGTCAACGGGTGATAACTCAGATGACAGTCAGCTTTTGACAGAGCTCATCAACCTATCGGCCGATATTGAAGCTGAACGTGCGAGAACCACCTTCCGTTTCAATGCTAGCCGCTCATACCATGATGTTATGGCGGCACGATTGGATGAATTGCGTGAGGATGAGGTCTCTGGTCACCTGACCTTGAAAGAGTTTTTGATCCGTAGATTGACGCCTGCTGTGCGTGGCTGTGAGACCATGCACAATCGACTCGACGACCTATCGCGTCGTGTAAACCGCGCAGCCGATATGATGCGTACCCGAGTTGAGATGGCGATTGAGAACCAGAACCAAGAGCTACTGAGCTCCATGGATCGTCGATCCAAGATACAGCTAATGATGCAGCATACGGTAGAGGGTCTGTCGGTTGCTGCGATCAGCTACTACGCAGTTGGCCTAGTGAAGTACCTCATTGATGCGGTACACGGTGCCGGTGTCGAATTCGATAAGAGTCTTGCGACTGGTGTCTCTGTCCCACTGGTGATTGGTGCGGTATGGTTCATTACTCGTAAAATTCAAAACCGATTTAAGAAACTCGCTGAAGTGAAAACCGAATCAACAGCGAAAGGGGATCAGTAAGTTGTCAGTAGAAGATCAGATCCAAACCCGTCTCAATGAAGGTCTTAATCTTGTTCACATGGAGTTAGAGAACGAGAGCCACATGCACGGTGGTAACCGTTTGGATACTCACTTCAAACTCGTCGCTGTCAGCGATGACTTTGAAGGTAAACGCCTAATACAGCGTCACCAAACCATTTTTGGCCTGCTGTCAGATCTTATGCAAAACCCCATTCATGCACTCTCAATGCATCTATACACCCAAGCAGAGTGGGCCGAAAAGTCCGGTTTAGTGCCTGCCAGTCCTAAGTGTATGGGTGGTTCAAAGCAGGATAAGTAGTGTTTCGGTGACAGGCCTTCAGCCTGTCATCCGCAGGTAAGCTTTACCACCTTTCTGGAAAACGCTGGGAAAGTGGATGTCAGGCTAAAGCCAGACACCGGTGCTAATAGCTAAATTCACATTAAGACCTATCACGGCCTTTTCTAGACCGCTCCAACAATGTGCCTGACTCAAATCTCGTGCCAATCGTCCACGTCCGATCGAGAGTGAGTACGATGATTTTTCACGGTTAAGAGTTCAATCGGCTGAGGCCGGGATGGCCGAAGTCTGCAACGGAGGCAGGAGCCGACTTATTGCCATGGAAGGCATGTATTCCGTTAATGCAGGAGCAATTAACGGTTTGCAGTGTCCTATTGGACTTCAGTGAAAAATCATTGAACGGAGCGTGCCGCAGGCCGAGTGAGCGTGGTCAGTTTTTGCTTACTTTTTGCTGACCAAAAAGTAAGGCTGGCCGCCTTTAGGCGAGTAGAATGTTTTAAAGTAGAGGTGACAGGCTGAAAGCCAGTCACCACCTAAAGGGCAGGTTACTTCGTAACCTCAGCAAACAGATCAAAATACTCTGGGAAGGTTTTGCTGGTACAGCCCGGGTCATTGATGATGATCTCGCTGTTGCCGAACGAGGCGAGTGAGAAGCACATGGCCATGCGGTGATCATCGTAGGTATCGATCGCGGCGCTCTGGATTTCGGCTGGTGGTGTAATCTCGATGAAATCTTCGCCTTCCACCACTTCCGCACCCACTTTACGAAGCTCGGTTGCCATTGCGGCTAGGCGATCGGTCTCTTTGACGCGCCAGTTGTAGACGTTGCGAATGGCCGTAGGGCCTTTTGCGAACAGGGCGGTTGTGGCAATCGTCATTGCAGCATCGGGAATGGCGTTCAGATCCAGGTCTACACCGTTCAGTTCGCCTTTAGAGACCTCTACCCAAGTTGGGCCATAAGTGACCTTAGCACCCATCTTACCGAGCACTTCAGCGAAGGCTTTGTCGCCTTGTACCGATTCAGAACCGACGCCGTAGACGCGAATCGTACCGCCAGCAATAGCCGCTGCAGCTAGGAAGTAGGAGGCTGATGAAGCATCACCTTCAACCATCACTTCGCCGGGCGAGTGGTAAGTCTGTCCGGCTTTAACGACAAAGCTCTGGTAGTTGTTGTTCTCGACCTCAACACCAAACAGCTTCATCGAGTGCAGGGTGATATCGATGTAAGGCTTAGAGACCAGCTCACCATCAACAACGATCTCTAAATCCTGCTGTGCCATCGGTGCGGCCATCAGTAGGGCAGTCAAAAACTGGCTCGAGATGTTGCCTCGAATCGATACACGTCCGCCTTTCAATTGTTGAGCGTTAATCTTTAGCGGCGGGTAGCCTTCATCTTTTAAGTACTCGATATCAGCACCAATTTGACGAAGAGCATCAACCAAATCTTCGATAGGGCGCTCGTACATGCGAGGTTCACCGGTCAGTGTGAACTCACCTAAACCTAGGCAAAGTGCGGCGGTTAGTGGGCGCATTGCAGTACCGGCGTTGCCCAGGAACATCTCAGCACTTTGCTGCTTGAAAGGACCTGCCACACCGGTGACAACGCACGAGCGACGATCATCAGCTAGCTCATAAGAGACACCCAACGTTTTTAGTGCATTCAGCATATGGGTAACGTCTGCGCTGTCTAGCAGGTTGGTTACCTTGGTTTCACCTTCCGCCAGTGCAGCTAGAAGAAGAATTCGGTTTGATAGGCTTTTTGAGCCTGGCAGTTGAACGTCACCGTTTGCAAAATCGCGAGGTTGGAGTGAAAGAGTTTCCATAATCTTAAAAGTGTAGTTGATCGCCAAAAAAGGATCGAAAAAGGTACAGGTAAACGCCTGTTAAGTCCATTGTTCAGAGAGATTCGTTTTAATTGATTTCAATCAATGGACGATGGAGAAGAGTAGGGCATATTAGAACCATCAACACTGTATGGAATTAGGAGTAAAAAATGATCGGAGAACACCACGATCTAGTTCATGAACTTCCAGAGTACCGCGAACGTATTCATGAGCTTAAAACATCAAACAACCACTTCTCTCGTCTGTTTGATGAGTACCACGAAATTACTAAGCAGGCTGAGCTTGCTGCAGCTGAAGTTGAACCGACCACGACCAGTCGTGAAGAGGAACTTAAAAAGCGTCGTCTTGAACTGAAAGATGAGCTTTTCAAAATGCTTCAGGGTTAACCCTTTTCATTGTCCTTTCGTTGCTTGAACGTTACCCGTCTTTTTAGGCGGGTTTTTTTTGCTTCAATTTTTTGTTGGAGCGATCTTAAAAAGGTCGCGATATTCTGAACTGCTATTTGTCCAGGTTTCTCATAGCAATAAAAAACCCGCACTAGGCGGGTTTTTTAATGGGGTAGGCTGTTATGCCCAATCACCTGGGTAGTCAGCGAAACCTGGGTTGTCAGAGACACCCACCACTTTAGGGTTGTTCACCTTAGGTAGTTTGATCACCATGTTCTCATCGCGTTCTGCTTTTAGGTAGTCAGCAATGATATCCCAGAGTAGTCGACCCTCTGGTGTGCGGTTAACAGTTGCCCAACCAGAGACGCTGTAGTTCTTGTCATCAGCAATCACTTCACCGTTGTCTAGGCGTACTTCAGAGATACGCTGGCCAAGTGGTTTGGTTGGATCGATGGTGTAGTCAAGACCACCCACGCGAACCATGTCGCCACCTGATTGTAGGTATGGATCTGGATCGAATAGGTTGTCGGCAACGCCTTCAAGCATCTCTTTGATCGCTTTACCAGTCATCTCTTGAACGTAAGTTTCAGAGTAGGTTGTTGCACACTGGCTCATGACATCTTCCATTGTGATCCACTCACCCTCTAGAGTAGTGGTACCCCAACGAACGCCTGCTGATAGTGCGATGTCTGCCTTGTACTCCCAACGAAGTGCGTTACAGATAACTTGGTCCCAAGTGCCCATGAAGTTACCGCGACGGTAAAGAGTACGATCCGCTTTAGCCAGTTTCTCTTGAAGAATCTCTTCGAAGGTTTTGCCGACACGGATTGGGTTGTTCTGCCACTTCTTGTTACGCGCTTCGATGATGTTCTCATCGTAACGACCTTGGCGCATCTGGTTGATGTACGCTTCCATCTCACCGTCAGCTTCAAGCCAATCAGAGATAACAGGTAGCTGTTTGTAAGTCATGTTGGTGATCTGGCCATCTTCGATCGAGAAGTCCATACAGCCGACAAACTTACCGTTTGAACCTGCGTTGGTTACCCAACATTCGCCACCGTCAACGTTCTTAACTTTGATCGGTTGTGGAACACCATCGTGAGTGTGACCGCCGAATACAGCATTCAGGCCAGGAACACGTTCAGCCATCTTGATGTCGACGTCCATACCGTTGTGCGATACAAGAACAACCGCGTCTGGCTGCTCCTCTTCACGGATCTGCTGAACAAGCTCGATCATCTCTGGTTCACGAAGACCGAAAGACCAGTCTGGGAAGAACTCTTTAGGGTTGGCGTTTGAGGTACGTGGGAAGGCTTGGCCTACTACAGCGATACGCTTGCCGTTGATCTCTTTAATCACGTATGGCTGGAACGCATGACCCGTATCTTCGTCGTACAGACCACGGCCATCGAAACGCTCAACCATTTCGTAGTACTCATCACCAAACAGTGAGTCTTCTAGTACTTTAACGTTCTGACCGATGAAGTCACCTTTGAACAGAGCAACGTTCGAAAGAACTTCCTCTTCACGGTAGGTGAACTCCCAGTGACCAACCATAACGTCGATGCCAAGAATGTTAGATGCCTCAACCATGTCGACACCACGTGTCCACAGTGAAGTACCCGATCCCTGCCATAGGTCACCACCATCAAGGGTTAGTGTGTTTTGGCGTCCGCCCGCTTGATCGCGTAGACGATCTAGAAGTGTTTTAACGTGTGCGAAACCGCCCGTACGACCGTACTTCTTAGCTTCTTCTAGGAAGTTAAGGTAGGTGTATGCGTAAGCTTCAGGAGAGTTCTCTGAAAGACCCATCTCCTTAAGGAAATTTTTGCCGACAACGTGTGGTGGACGACCAAATGCATCACCGACACCAAGGTTGACGTTTGGCTCACGGAAGTAGACAGGCTTTAGCTGGCCGTGAACGTCTGTAATGTGAAGGATACGAACATCACCTTCCATTGGAACATCATAAAATCCGCTTGGAGCAGTGTTGCTTGCTAGCGCGCGAGAAGTGTAAATTGCTGGTAGGCTTCCTGCTGCAGCAGCGGCGGCCATAGCCTTCAATAGTTGACGACGATTCATAGTTATCTTAGTTTCCCACTCTTCTTAAAGGGCCCACAGGCTGAAATCCACCAAAAGCACGCATGCTTATTACTAGAGACATACCAGTGAGACTAATTCCAGGCATTTTCGTTATATGCACATTAGTTACATCCTTATTCTACCCAGTTAGGGCTGATGTTGTGAAGCCTGCATTGATAGAGATCTCTGCAAATACGACTGAAGTGGTAGAGATTGAGATCCGTGCCAGCCTCGAAGCACTTCTGACCGGTATCAATGGACAGTATCGAAACACTCAAGAGGCGCCTAACTCAGATCAATACGACCATTACCGTGCAATGGAGTCGGCAGAGCTTGAGGCGGAGTTTAAAAAGTTCATGCCGACGCTCCTAGAGGGTGTTGAGTTGAAGCTTGATGGAACGCCCGCTGAGTTGCAGCTAAAAGAGCTAGTCGTGCCACCCCCAGGCTATACCAAGGTGCCTCGCAATAGTGTGATTATCTTGAAAGGGCGAATCCCCCGGGAGACTCAAAGTCTAACCTGGTACTACCCCATGGCGTTTGGCGATCATGCGACTCGAGTCAGACAGGTAGATGAGGCCAATAACGAGTGGCACTGGTCGTCACACCAGTGGGTAAAAGAGGATAAGCCAACTGAACCGTTCATGCTGAATGAGGTGTTTGCCAAACCGAGTTTTGCGCAGGTGGTGAAAACTTACACCCTAGGTGGTTTTCAGCACATTCTTCCCAAAGGGTTGGATCACATCCTGTTCGTGCTGGGTATCTTCCTACTGAGTCGTCGTTTAAAGCCGATTGCCCTACAGATTACGATGTTTACCATTGCCCACTCGATTACCTTGGCAATGGGTACTTTGGAGATTATTTCGATCTCGCCTCGTATCGTAGAGCCTCTGGTTGCGTTATCGATCGCCTACGTTGCTATAGAGAATCTCTTCTCATCCAAAATTAATCGTTTCCGTCTTCCCGTCGTGTTCGGTTTCGGTCTGCTTCATGGTCTCGGCTTTGCCACCATGCTGTCGGAGTTTGGGATGCCGACGGATGATTTTGTAGCTGCGTTATTAGCCTTTAATGTTGGCGTTGAGTTGGGCCAGCTCGCCGTGGTGTTGATTGCCTATTTTGGTGTCGCTTACTGGTTTAGCTCAGAGAAACTCTACCACCGTATTGTTGTGGTTCCGGCTTCACTGGTGATCGGTATCATGGGAATGATCTGGTTTGTTGATCGACTCGCCATTTTTTAATGCAGAATTCGTGCTTTCTGTCTAAGCTTAATCTATCAATAACGATTGGGAGTCTGTTATGCGAATGAATAGAGTGTTGATTGGTGCAGTGGCCGCAGTTGCATTAACTGGTTGTATGCAGCAGAACCTGCAAGGAACAGCCTACACCGCTGCCGATGCACGCCAGGTTCAGACGGTTGAGTACGCGACTGTCGAGCAGGTGACACCGGTGATCATTAATGGTGATCCTAACAATCCTGTTGGTGTGGGTGCTGGTGCTATTGTCGGTGGTATTGCAGGCTCAACCATTGGTGGCGGTAAAGGATCATCTATTGCGACGGTCTTGGGTGCAGTAGCCGGCGGTATTGCTGGTTCTAAAATCCAAGAGAACAGCTCACAAACTCAAGGGCAAGAGATTCAGTTGTTAATGGATAAGGGTGGTCGCATCTCCATCGTCCAGGGTGTGCAGAACAATCTCTTCTTCAGACCGGGCGATAAGGTTCGTGTGTTGCGCTCTGGCAATACCGTTCGTGTCAGCTATTAATGAAGCAGCCTAAGCTCAACTCGATTCATCACGCGGCGATTATCTGCAGTGACTACCAACGATCCAAGCAGTTCTACACAGAACTTCTTGGATTGACGGTATTGGATGAGAATTATCGAGCTGAGCGTGACTCTTACAAGCTTGATCTAGCGCTACCGGATGGTGGCCAGGTTGAACTCTTCTCAATGCCCGGAGCTCCGCAACGTTTGAGTTACCCTGAAGCTCAGGGGTTGCGCCATTTGGCCTTCGCCGTAAGCGATATTGAGGTGTGGGTCGAATGGTTGGCTGACAATGGGGTAGGGCATGAGCCGGTAAGGGTTGACCCTTATACCGGCAAGCGTTTTCTCTTTTTTGCTGATCCGGATGACCTGCCGTTAGAGTTGTACGAGCAGGCCTAACTGAATCCTTTGAAGAGAGGTCTACTTCTCTGGTGCGTTAAACTGTAGGTAGAGATCGATCAGGATTTCTGGGATCTGTTCACACATCTCTTCGCTTAACGCGCGATCTTTACGAATATCTTTTACTTCACCTTCATCGAATAGATCGGATGCGACCATAATCGGTAGTAGAAGGCCGGCCACCGACTCTTCGTCATCACTGAACCAGGCCTCTTCATTGCTGAAAACGCCTTCCATAAAGGCTTCAGCCCAGAGTGTGATCTCAGGAATCTCATCCTCTTCGTCAGTTTCAAGGCTGAGATCACAAGGCAGGTAGATTTCCTGATCGCTGTAGAGATCGTTGGCGATGGTAGAGTTCAATTTTCTCAACAGGTTCTCTATTTCTGCCTGTTGCTCTGCGCTACTCCAGTTAGGCTTCTCGTCGAAGATAAGCGTCATCCACGTCGACTCGTCGACTTTTTCAGGTGCGATATTAAGAGCGCATAAAAGCCCGTGTGCACCGACTAGATCAAGAGCGGTCTCTGCCACCGCTTCAGAGTCTAAAAAGTTCTCTAGTTGATCCAGTTCGTCTTCGCTAATTAGAGCTACACTTTGATTCATTACTGTTTTCCATAGATTGAATCTTTTAATTGTACCCCGATCTCGATTAAGTGCCTATGTTTGAGTGACTTAATCCACGGCATATCCGATAATGAGCGCATGATTGAACAAGCCCGCCATCAACTGTTACACACCTTCGGTTTTAATGAGTTTCGTGATCCGCAGCAGTCCGTCGTAGAGACCCTGTTAGAGGGGCAGGACGCACTCGTGATTATGCCGACTGGCGGAGGTAAATCCCTCTGTTATCAGCTACCCGCTCTTGTCAGATCGGGTGTTGGGGTGGTGGTGTCGCCGCTGATCGCTTTGATGCAAGATCAAGTCAGTGCGCTGTCACAGTTAGGTATACGCGCAGGTTGTCTCAATTCGGCCATCGATTTTAACCAGTTACAGGCCACAGAGCAGGCGCTGTTAAATGGTGAGCTGGATCTGCTTTATGTCGCACCCGAGCGCCTTCTTCAACCAAGAACCCTGTCACTGTTGCAGCAATCACAACTTGCTCTGTTTGCGATTGATGAAGCGCACTGTGTCTCGCAATGGGGGCATGACTTTAGACCTGAGTATCTTCAATTAGGTTCTCTAGCGGAACGTTTCCCTAATGTGCCTCGGGTGGCGCTGACCGCCACGGCGGATGCTCGAACTCAGCAGGAGATCATTGATAAACTGCAACTTCAGACCGGTCGTGTCTTTATTAAGGGGTTCGATCGTCCCAATATTCGCTATCGCATCATGCAGAAGGATCGTGCAAGGGAGCAGCTTCTCAACTTTATTCGCACCGAGCATGCCCAGGATGCCGGTGTGGTCTACTGCATGTCCCGCAAGCGTGTGGAAGATACTGCCGCTTGGCTATCTGAAAAGGGTTTTAATGCACTGCCTTACCATGCCGGATTGAATGCACAACTGCGTGAGCATCATCAGCACCGATTCCTGACGGAGGAGGGGGTGATTATGGTCGCGACGATCGCTTTTGGTATGGGGATCGATAAGCCCAATGTTCGTTTCGTGGCTCATCTGGATCTACCGAAATCGGTAGAGGCCTACTATCAAGAGACCGGTCGTGCCGGTCGAGACGGTGAGCCGGCCAACGCTTGGATGGTTTATGGCCTTCAGGATGTGATCTTTCAAAGGCAGATGTTGGAATCAGGGCAGGCGCCTGATGAGCAGAAGCGTATAGAGCGACAAAAGCTTGAGGCGATGTTGGGGCTGTGTGAGATCACCAGTTGTCGACGTCAGGTGTTGCTCTCCTATTTTGGTGAGACAGAGCACCAGCCCTGTGGTAACTGTGACAACTGCCTAGAACCCCCCGAGGTATGGGATGGTACAGAGGCGGCTCGGAAAGCGCTGTCGGCTATTTATCGTTCCGGTCAGCAGTTTGGCGTTAATGCGATTATCGAAATTTTACATGCGGAACATTCGGATCGTTCGCGTGATCGCGGTCTCGATAAGCTCTCGGTTTGGGGTATTGGTAAAGAGATCGATAAAAACACCTGGCGATCAGTGTTTCGACAGCTGGTGGCTCAAGGGTTGGTACAAGTATCTGCAGAGCATGGTTCGCTCTCCTTAGCTGAGAAATGCCGTCCGTTGCTGAAAGGCGAGACGGAGATCCAGTTACGCAAAGATAAACGCAAGTTGCGCACATCGATGGCCAGTGGGCGCTCTCGTAAACCAGAGATGCAGCTGGATGATCAGGACTTTAAACTCTGGGAAGGTCTCCGAGCCTGTCGTAAACAGCTCTCTGACGAACAAAATGTGCCACCTTATGTCATCTTCCATGATGCTACCTTGATGGAGATGGTGGAGCGCAAACCAACCTCGCTGATTCAGATGCGTCGTATATCTGGGATTGGTGATCGTAAACTGGAACTCTACGGCGATGCCTTCCTAGAGGTTATTAACGAGTCGCTCTCCAATGAACGCGAGAAAGAGGTGGATTACCAGAAGGAGGAGGTGCTACAGCTCTATCGTGCTGGCATGACCACCGATCAAGTGGCTAGGCAGGTTCATCTATCCGAACAGCAGGTGTTCAATATTCTGGCGCACTGGATCGCTTTGGGTGATCTCGCGTTAACGGACGTGGTTGAACTGCCTCTATCAGAGATCAGTCAAATTGAGCAGCAGATTTTGGAAAGCTCAAGTATACATGGCGCGTCACTCAAACCCGTTTTTGAGCACTTCTCTAACGTCTACAGTTTGGGCGTATTACGCTGCGTTCAGGCAGCAATGGAGTAGGGTTGAATGGCTTGGGAGTTACTGCTCGCTGCATTTATCTCTTCAACGCTTTTGCCCGGTGGTTCCGAGCTATTGCTGGCATGGTACGTTGCTGAAAACCCTGCGAACTTCTACCCACTTCTCTTGACTGCGATTGTCGGTAATTTGGCCGGATCGATGCTCTCCTTCTTTATGGGGTGGTTAATCGCTCTGAAATACCCTCTGACACTGTTGGACAAGCCACAGCATCAAAGAGCGAAACGCTGGATAGGGAAATACGGTGCTGTGATACTGCTGCTGGCTTGGTTACCTGTAGTGGGAGATCCGCTCTGTCTAATGGCTGGTTGGTTGCGCCTAAATCCGCTAAGCAGTTTTCTGTTTATACTGATCGGAAAGTCGATACGCTACTTTGTCATCGCATGGCTGGCGCTTGAGGTCGCTGTCTGATGTGGAGTTGGCGGACAATCTCCTATATTGCGCTGATGTTGCTGGCGCTCGTGTTGTGGCTCAATCGCTTGCAGAGTGAGTCGATAACGCCCGATTGGCAAGAGCCGGTCTCACTGCGAATCTATCCTGTGAATGCGGATCAAACGATCGCAACAGCAGAGTACCTTGCAACGCTATCTGATGACGATTTTAACGACATCGAGCAGTTCTTCTCTGATGAGTCTAGGCGCTACGGTCTTCCCCTTGAAAAGCCTCTGTCGGTCGAGCTCTATCCTGTGGTCACGTCACTTCCGCCTGAAGCGCCAGAATCTGCGAGTATTTTGGACTCTCTATGGTGGGGTTTGCGAATGCGCTTGTGGGTGGCTGGGAATGATCAGTTTGATGCGGATGACAATACTATTCGTGTCTTCATGAACTACTATTCACCAACGCTTAATAGCACCATGAAACACTCCTTGGGTTTGCAAAAGGGTAGGATCGGGCTGGTAAATGGTTTCGCGTCAGATCGTTTTCAGGGCTTGAATCACTTTGTAGCGGTCCATGAGGCGCTGCATACTTTGGGGGCTTTGGATCGTTATGATCCCGAAACCGCTGAGCCGGTTTGGCCGGATGGATTTGCCGACCCTGTTCAAGTGCCGCTCTATCCTCAATCTCGAGCTGAGGTGATGGGGGGTAGGATTCCGCTTGTGCCCGGAGTGGCTGTATTACCCTCCGATTTGAGTTTTGCTCACATAGGGCCCGCGACTGCCAGTGAAATAGGTTGGCTCGATGCGTTAGGCGATCAGTAAGGGCTGTCGCTTTGTTGCCTTTTCGTTATACTTGCGCCGCCATTTAACTAGGCAAAACATTATTTAGATCGGATAGACCATGAAAGACGACACCCAGCAAGATGAGCTCAATCGCAAGCAGAAGCTTCGCTTCAATAAGCTGCATAAGCGACTCAGACGTGAAATGGGACAGGCGATAGAGGCCTTCAACATGATCGAGCAGGGCGATAAGGTGATGGTCTGTCTGTCCGGTGGTAAAGACTCCTACACGCTTCTCGATATTCTGATCAACCTACAGAAAAGTGCGCCGATCCACTTTGATCTGGTTGCCGTCAACATGGATCAGAAACAGCCGGGATACCCTGAACACATTCTTCCAGCCTACCTCGACTCTTTAGATATTGAGTACCACATCATCGAGAAAGATACCTACTCGGTGGTTAAGTCGGTTATTCCTGAGGGCAAGACCACCTGTGGTCTCTGCTCGCGTCTGCGCCGCGGCACGCTGTATGGCTTTGCAGATGAGATCGGTGCCAACAAGATAGCGCTAGGACATCACCGTGATGACATTATTGAGACGCTGTTCTTAAACATGTTCCATGGCGGTAAGCTGAAGGGGATGCCGCCCAAGCTGGTCTCAGATGATGGAAAAAATATGGTGATACGCCCGCTGAGCTACTCGCGTGAAAAGGATATTGCCGAGTACGCTGAGATAAAGGGCTTCCCGATCATTCCTTGCAACTTGTGTGGCTCGCAAGAGAATCTGCAGCGTGCATCCATTAAAGAGATGTTGAATCAGTGGGATAAGCAGTTTCCGGGTCGTATTGAGTCTATGTTCAGGGCGATGTGCAATGTCGTTCCGTCGCATCTGGCCGATGAGCAGCTGTTTGATTTTAAATCCCTCAAAACCGGATATGCTCACGGTATTGAGGATGAGTCAACCATTCTAAAATTGACTACATCACACGCCGATACAGTTGACAAACAGTCGGCCGTTCAAGTGGTCGAAAAGATAGAAATCACCTCCCTGTAAAAGGCTGCAAATCTTCTAAAATCCCGATTTTTATTATGTTGCACCGCACTAGTCCTTTAGGCTAATGCCGATAGCTTATTGATGGTCATAAGTTTCCTGTGTGGTAGGTTAATCCTTGTAGTTCCGTGGGTTTGGCTGTCATTTTATTGTCACTAAACCGACTTATATCGATTCGTTATAGCTAAAAGCTTTATATAGCTATAATTAATTTGCATATATGGTGATTGGGAACGTAGAATTCGTTCCGCTAGAACTAATTTTGATAATTCACAAACAGCCGGGAGGCAATTGATGGCCAAAATCATCAAAGGGCCGACGACACGTGAGCTAATGTCCCAGCTTGCGAGCGAGTCAGAAGGACTCTCTACTAACGATCGTCGTGATTTTCTCCGCAAGGGTATCGCTGCTGTAGGCGGTGTTGCTGCTGCTAGTGTCGCAGGCACTGCAACGGCATCTGATGCTCTACTTAACTCAAACAACTTGCCACCAAATGAGCCAACTTGGGGTAAGCAGCTAGGTCACGGTGTTATTGAATACCCGTACGGCAACCCTTCGAAATTCGAAAGTGATGTTGTTCGTCGTACCGTACCTTGGTTGACAGCTGAGTCTATCTCTTCAATCTCAATGACACCTCTTCACGAGCTGAAAGGTATCATTACGCCAAACGGACTTGTGTTCGAGCGCTACCACGGTGGTGTTCCAACAATTAATCCTGAAGAGCACCGTCTAATCATCCACGGCCTTGTTGAGCGCCCACTGATCTTCACTATGGAAGATCTAATGCGCTTCCCATCTGAGTCGCACATCAAGTTCCTTGAGTGTCCAGCGAACGGTGGTATGGAGTGGCGTGGTGCGCAGATGGAAGCGCTTCAGTTTACACACGGCATGCTAAGCTGCTGTGAGTGGACAGGTGTTCCTCTACGCGTTCTTCTTGAAGAAGCGGGCGTTAAACCAGAAGGTAAGTGGGTACTTGCTGAAGGTGCTGACGGTGCGCACATGTCTCGTTCTATCCCAATCGAGAAGTGTCTTGATGATGCTCTGATTGTTTACGCACAGAACGGTGAGATGCTTCGTCCAGAACAGGGTTACCCAGTTCGTCTTCTTAACCCAGGTTGGGAAGGTAATACCTCTATTAAATGGCTTCGTCGTCTTGAAGTCGGTGATAAGCCTTGGCACCACCGTGAAGAGACGTCTAAGTACACAGACCTCATGGCTGATGGCCGTGCGCGTCGCTTTACATTCGTTCAGGAAACTAACTCGGTTATCACTAGCCCATGTCCTGAAAAACCAATCCTTAGCCCAGGCATGATCGAGATCGAAGGTCTTGCATGGTCTGGTCGTGGTAAGATCAAACAGGTAGATATCTCGTTCGACGGCGGTGTCTCTTGGACGCCAGCTAACCTGAAAGGTCTAGTTCTTGAAAAAGCTCTGACTCGCTTCAGTCTTGTGACTAAGTGGGATGGTCAGCCATGGTTGCTACAAGCGCGTGCGATCGATGAGACAGGTTACGTACAGCCAACACTTAAGCAGCTTCGTGAAGTTCGTGGTGTTGAGTCTATCTACCACAAGAACGCTATCCATACTTGGAAAGTTGCTAACACTGGGGAGGTTTCGAATGTTCAACTCTCTTAAGCCAACCCTAGTTGCTGCTGCAGTTGCCGGCTCACTAGTTGCTGGTTCTGTAAACGCGGGTGAATCATTCGGCTTCGGTCGTACCGCGACTGCTGAAGAGATCGCTGGTTGGGACATCGATGTACGTCCTGACGGTATGGGTCTTCCAGTAGGTGAAGGTTCGGTAGAAGACGGTGAAGGTCTTTACGAAGCTAAATGTGCTGTGTGTCACGGTCTATTTGGTGAAGGTGAAGGCCGTTGGCCAGTGCTTGTAGGTGGTCAGGGTACTCTTGCTCAGGACCGTCCTACTAAAACTGTAGGCTCTTACTGGCCTTTCGCTTCGACTCTTTACGATTACATCTACCGTGCGATGCCATTTACGGCTCCACGTTCATTGACTCCGAATGAGACATACGCAATCTCTGCGTACATTCTGTACATGAACGAGATCGTAGAAGATGACTTCGTACTAACAAATGAAAACCTTGCTGACATCAAGATGCCAAACGAAGAGAATTTCTTCGTAGATCCGCGTCCTGATGTTAAGAACACGCGTTGTATGTCTGACTGTAAAGATCCTAATGCGATCATGATCACCGGTACTATCGGTGGTGTAACCCCAGTCGGTCACTTCGTTGAAGGTGCTGACGGTCCTGCCGCTTCTCACGAAGAGCAACACGCTCTTGAGCAAGCGAAAGAGAAAGAGCGTCTAAAAGCACTGGGTGTTGAAGTTGAAGAGGAGTCTCACTCTGCTAAGCCTGCTGAGCTATCAGCTGCTGCTAAAGAGGGTAAGGCGACTTACGAAGGTGCTTGTGCCGCATGTCACGGTATGGGTATCGCAGGCGCACCTAAGCTAGGTGATCAGGCTGCATGGGAAGCACGTATCGCACAAGGTATGGATGTCCTAGTAGACCACGCGATCAATGGCTACCAGGGTGATAACGGCATTATGCCAGCGAAAGGTGGTCGTATGGACCTATCTGACGAAGCTGTCGCTAATGCGGTTGCCTACATGGCAGAATCTAGTCAATAATTGACGGATGGCGGGGCGGTTAACGCCGCCCTGTTTTTTATAATAACAAGCACGAAAGTGCACGATCACTGAAGGAGTGACCATGCGAAAGTTGATCTCAGCCCTAGCAGTTGCAGGTGTAGCATTCACCGGTTCTGCAGTCGCGGGTTCACATAGCGAAGCGATGATCAAAGAAGGCCAAGCAATCTACCACGGTAAGTCACGTGGTAACTGTGTTGCTTGTCACAACATTCAAGATCCTATTACCAACCAAGCTGGTAACCAGGGTCCTATGATTATTGCTATGAAAGCACGCTACCCAAATAAAGCTGAGCTTCGTGCTCAAATTTGGGATGCTACTGCGAAGAATCCTCTGTCTATCATGCCACCAATGGGTAAGCATAATATTTTGACAGAAGATGAAATCGACGCAGTCGTAGAATACATTTATCAGTACTAATTAGACTCGATTTAGGTGGAGTAAAATGAGCATGAATCGTCGTACAGTTGTAAAAGCGATCGCTGCAAGCGGTGCGCTAATCGGTCTAGGTGCAATGATGCCACGCGTGGCAGTTGCTGCATGGAATAAAGATGCATTTAACGCAAAATCACAAGCTGATGCGCTAAACGCACTATACGGAAGCGCTGCAGAAGCAAGTGCTGACGTAATGTTGAAAGCTCCAGATATCGCTGAGAACGGTGCAGTTGTACCTGTATCAGTTGAATCTAAGCTGGCTAACGTTGAATCAATGGCTATCTTTGTAGAGCAGAACCCAACGCCTCTAGCGGCTGAGTTCGGTATCCCTGCTGGTACTGCTGCAGACGTGTCTACTCGTGTACGCATGGGTAAAACAACTAACGTAACTGCAGTTGTTAAGGCTGGTGGCAAGACTTACAGCGCTACCAAAGAAGTTAAAGTCACTATCGGTGGCTGTGGCGGTTAATAAGCGGTTTAGATTAGGAGAAGTATAATGGCTAAGATTTTTCGAGTTAAAGCTAGCGCACGTGGCGGTAAAACTACCGTTAAAATGATGGCTAAACACAACATGGATACAGGTCTTCAGAAGGGTAAAGATGGCAATCTTATCCCAGCTAAATTCCTGGATACTGTGTCTGTTTCTCACGGCGGCAAAGTCGTGTTTGAAGCGAACCTAAACACAGCTATCTCTAAAAACCCATACCTAGCATTCACTTTCGAAGGTGGCGCTAAGGGTGAAGAACTATCTGTTGCTTGGTCTGAAAACACAGGCGCAACTGGCACCGAATCTGCAAAGATCAAGTAATTGATCTCTGCTTACGGAGGACGCATGAATATAATAAAAAGCACACTACTTGGTTTGAGTGTTGCAGCTGCTAGCCAAATGGCAATGGCAGCAACTACGGGAGCTACTGTCGCAACTGTCGATCCAGAAGCTGACCGCATTGCACTGCAAGAATATATGAAAAACCGTTTCCCAGATACTCCAATGAGTGAGTACGTAAACGGTATCTATGCTGTTGACGCTGCGTCTCGTGCGCAGTGGGAAGAGATTGAAGAGTTCCCTCCTTACGAGCTAGACCTCGAAAAGGGTGAAGAGCTATTCAATACGCCTTTCGCAAACGGTAAAGGTTACGCTGACTGTTTCGAGAACGGTGGTATTGGCATTCGTCAAAACTTCCCATACTGGAACGACGAGCGTAAAACAGTTGTAACTCTAGAGATGGCGATCAACGAGTGTCGTATGACAAACGGTGAGAAACCACTAGGCTGGAAGAAGGGCGCTATTGCAGAGATCTCTGCATACATGGCCTACACTTCACGCGGTAACGAGTTTGCAATTGAGATTCCAAACGATGAGGCGAAAGCGGCTTACCTAGATGGTAAAAAGTTCTTCTATTCTAAGCGTGGTCAGTTGAACCTATCATGTGCTGACTGTCATTTGACTGGTACTAACCGTTTGGTTCGTGCCGACCTTCCAAGCCCAGCGCTAGGTCACACTACACACTTCCCTGTAGTACGTTCTAAATGGGGTAACATCGGTACACTACACCGTCGTTACGAAGGCTGTCACCGTGACTCTCGTTCAGAGTACTTGAAGCCACAAAGCGAAACTTTCCGTAACCTTGAGTACTTCCAGACTTACATGTCTAACGGTCTCATCGTTAACGGTCCTGGCGCACGTAAGTAAGGGGCAAACAGATGAAAAAGATCATTTCGATCGCAGCTGTTGCTGCACTTACACTGAGCTCTATGGCTTCTGCTCAAAGCTTCAGTGAAGCATTTGATGCAGCTCGTGCCCTTCAAGGTGCTAACGGCACGTTTGAATGGAACGGCAAGAAGTACAGCACACAGACAATCGAAGAAGCTTTGGCATCGAAACCAGCTAACGCTGAAAATGCTCAAGCACTATTCGATGCTGCTAAGGCTAAGTACAAAGAGTCACAAGAAGCAGGCTTTGCTTGGCGTGATACTAAAAAGTACTTGAAAGAGTCTAAAGAGGCGATTGCTGCTGGTGAATTCCAGAAAGCAATGGATCTTGCTGCTCGTGCTCACTACCAAGCACGTAAGGGTGTAGAGCAGCGTGACTACGCTGAAAAACATTGGATTGATGCAGTTCCTCCGTTGAACTAATCATATTCCTTACAAAAACCCGGTTATTGTGCCGGGTTTTTTTGTGCCAAAATTTTATATGACATTTTGTGATTAGGTTATTGTTTTTGGTAATAATGGTGCTATGATACTTACATCTTTCCAGAGCGTGATTTATCACTCTCTTCTTGTGGATGATTTAACCGTTTTCGCAGTGATCTTTGGGGCCTTTGGCCCCATTTTTTTTGCCTTAATTCCACATTATAAGAATCGATAAGATCGTGGGTGTAGCCAGTGTGAGCGCAACATTAGGGCCCATCAATTGATTGAATTTCGTCTGATTAGCGGCATTGTTTAAAACCAAAATAGAGAGCCTGATCGCGGCGGTTGAAACAACCACACCAACTAGTAGCCCAAATAGATCTGTTCCCATTGTCTGAATAAGCAGTACCATCCCAGCGATCATAACCGAGTTAAATAGGGTGTATACCTTGGCGCCGGTATGGCGTCCATAAGCGATGAGCAGGTGGTATCGGCCTGAGGCTCTGTCTGCATCGATATCCGGGTATTGATTCAATAGCAGTAAATTGTTCACTAGACAGAATGGAATGATGGACGCCAGCACAGCCTGCTCTGCCAGACCGCCGGTCAGGCTAATGTGGGTACCCAAAACCATGATCGGCCCAAAGCCAATTCCCGCAGAGATTAGGCAAGCGATTGGGTGTCTGTTCAGTACCGGGGTGTAGGTTAAAACAATAAAGAGACCCAAAATCCCCAAAGGCATTAACAGAGCAAGGTTCTGTTGCATTAAATAGAGCCCAGACAGCGTGCACAGTGAAAGCAGTGTTAATGCGACACTTTTAACCTCTTTAGCAGACTCAGGTCGGCGGGGAAGCGCACCACTGCCGCCACTGAAGGGGGTTCGATCAGTGGTTAAGTCTAAGCCTGAGCAGTAGTCATGGTACTCATTGAGCATGTTGACGCTTATGTGAGCCAATAGTGCAGTGATAAGAATTAACGTTGCTAATCCAAGATTAATGGATGTGACCTGGCTCGCCGTTGCGATGCCTAGAAAGACACAGACTAGGGTAAGGATTAAGAAATTGGGTCGTGCAGTCGCAATCAGAGTGGCAATTCGACGGTTCACAGCTGGGAGCCTCTATAAGGTTGGTGTCCCTATTGTAGAATCTAGGCGAAGCCGAAGCGAATGTGATTGGATGGATGAGTATCGCGGCCTTTGCAAGACCGCTCCAACAGGATGCTTTTGTTGGAGCCTTATCGAAGATGAGGCGATTTTTTTCAGAGAATCGCGGCCTTTGCAAGACTGCTCCAACAGGATGCTTTTGTTGGAGCCTTATCGAAGATGAGGCGATTGGGGTCTAATGGGATGGTCCGTCCCGCTTCTTAAACGGCATCACAATGTGCCAGGATATTAGTTACCACACTTTTATCCAAAGGAGACGGACCATGACGCAGACTATAACAAACGCAGAAGTACATACCC